>CAMNLS010000015.1 GCA_946543495.1 uncultured Selenomonadales bacterium
TTTAACGTCAAGTTCAGTGTCAGCTGTCGTCGCAGGTTCTTTAACGTCAAGTTCAATGTCAGCCGTCGTCGCAGGTTCTTTAACGTCAAGTTCAGTGTCAGCCGCCGTCACAGATTCTTTAACGTCAAGTTCAGTGTCAGCCGTCGTCGCAGATTCTTTAACGTCAAGTTCAGTGTCAGCCGCCGTCACAGATTCTTTAACGTCAAGTTCGTTGTAAGCCACAGTCGCAGGTTCTTCTTGCAAAAAATTTTTTTCGGCGAGCGATGTATTTTCGTCGCCCCACTCAAATTTATTCGTCGACGCGGTCTTAGACATTAAGGATTTTCTCTTTTCTTCTTCGTAAGCCGCTTTAACTTCTTCGTCAAAGCGTCTTTCCTCGGCGAGCTGTTTATTTAATAAAAATTTGTTCGCGCAAGTCAGGAAAGTCGACGCAACAGCAATCATAATTCCAAGCCGCATGAGGAATTCGCGACCGATTGAAGGTGTCAAAGATGTCGTGGCGATTGTGACCATGAATGATATAATAGCCACCGCCAAAAGTGTTGTGTAATAGATTCGCAATCCCAATCGATTTGCCAATGCATGAACTAACAAGACACTGACAATCATAACGCTCGGCACTATCAAAAAAAATGCCAAACTCATCCCTCCACGAAAAATTTTTACTAATCAGCTTTGACTTCGACACAGTGTTTAAAATTCCTTTAAAAAAGTTTTAGTTCCTGCTATAATCGGCGCATAAAAAATTTTGGGAGGACTCGTGTGCATCAATTCTTATTCTACGTCGGAGACTTTCCGATTCGTTCCTATGGCGTGATTCTGTCGTTGTCGATTTTCTTGGCGACGGGCGTGGGTTACTTTATGGCTAAGGTCGACGGGCGCGGTTACGAAAAATTCATCGTCGACATTGGATTAATCGGCGGCTTCTTCGGCTTGCTCGGTGCTAGGCTCTGGGACGTGTTCTTCTTTGACTGGAGTTATTATCAAAATCATCTTAGCGAGATTCCAAACGTGTGGCAAGGCGGCATGGCTGTTCAAGGCGGAATTATCCTCGGTGTGACGGCGGGCGCGATTTATGCAAAGACTAAGGGGCTTGACGTGATTCATCTTGCCGACCTCATGGCTCCCGCGATTATACTCGGTCAAGCGTTGGGGCGTTGTGCTAACCTTTTGAACGGCGATGCCTTCGGTGCTCCGACGGGCGCGGGCTACGGAATCATTTACCCCGACACGACGCTTGCCTATCGCACCTACGGCAATCAACCGCTCTTCCCCGCTGAGGTCTGGGAATGTCAGCTTGACATTGTGATTTTTGCATTGCTATTAATCTTCCGTTGCACGAATTACGTTAAAGGGCAGTGCTTCACGCTTTATGTTATGCTCTATGCCGCCGCAAGGTTTGCGTTGGAATTTCTGCGCGGCGATTATACGGCGGAAGTTATTGGCGCGCTCAAGTCCGCGCAAGTTACGAGCGTCGTTGCGTTCACGATTGCCGCAGGCATTTTCATCTATCTAAGTTGGAGGAGGAATAAGCATGGCTGAAGGTTTACCCGAAGAAATTATAAAGACTCTTGAAAGTTATCACAACCC
The DNA here is from genome assembly GCA_946543495.1 of uncultured Selenomonadales bacterium. GTDB lineage: Bacteria > Bacillota > Negativicutes > Selenomonadales > Selenomonadaceae > Quinella. The sequence goes on from CAMNLS010000015.1 coordinate 1,591, forward strand.
GCCGAACAAGCTACGCACCTGGCAAGAGATTACCGCCCGCTATAAACTTGCGCTGGAGAATTACAAAAATATTTGTTTCATGTCGGGCGATGTGCGCGAACAGAAGGTCGCCACTCACGCTGAAATAAGAACTCTCGGTTGGGTCTTGGGCAAGCCCGAAAAGGATATCGTCAAAGACATTGTCGATAATTCCAATAATCCCGGTTTCCCACCGCAAATATAATGAACGAGCTTAAAGAACTTCAAAAACTCTTGGACGCGGAAAAGGTCGAGCTGCAAAAGTTCTCGCGGAAGTTTTACTTTATCGCGGTCGCCGTGCTTATGTCGTTGGCGTTTGCGGTCGTGCTCTACCCGAAGGCGGACACGCCAGCGAGTTGGCACGAAGAAATTATCCCGTCGAACGCATTGAGCTACATAAAGGACGGCGAACTTGTTGCGTTGCCCGACGGTAATTATCCGCTTGCCATGCCGCCCGAAGGAACTTTCGTAAATAAAATCGCGCCCATGCTCCTTGTTCAAGTCGACGGCGTTTATTATCCGCTTAACATTGTCGACGATTCGATTATCCCCCGTCACGGAAAACTTTTGCCGCTGAAAATTTTATTCGGCTTCACCTCCAAGCACGCCGAGAACACGTTGACTTATAACGAAAAAACCGGCAACGATCCTGTCGCCGATTATCGGAAGAAAGCTTTTTATTATTTGCGCGTCAATGATGGCTTTGGTCGAGTTCAACGCGGCTTTGAGGTTAAGCATTAATCGTCGTCTTGTGATTCGGAGTCGTCTTCTTCGGGAGGCGGCTCCATTTCTTTAGGCGGATTATTATCCTGCGGCTCATCGGGGTCGGGCATAACCGTATCTCTGAACTTCCCCCAAAAATCTAAATACTGCGTGGAAGTGTCCGTGTCATGCGGGCAAATTTTTTTTGTGTAGCAAACTGTTTCGTAACAATAGCTTGTAGCTTCGGCGGTCGAGAGGTCAACGAGAAATATTACGTTGACAACTGCCGTTGCCAATATTAAATTTTTCGCTAACCTTCTCATGCGAATTCATTCCTTGCTGAAGTTTATCTGCGCGTCGATTGAGGCGGTCCGAAATTTTTTCTTCGTCCTCCGCGGTTATCATAAGTTGGTTTCGGTGTGTGCGGAATGTAACGAGGCTTGGGACGGGTTGGCACTCGCGGCGCATAAATTTTTTTAGGCGCGTTTGCGGAAGGTATAAAAGGTTGACGCAATCTCGGCGGCGTAACGAATCGTCTTGCAAGGAAAACCTTTTCCGAGTCGGCATTTAAGTCCGCCGCTTCGACACTGCCCGCGAAAAAAAAGATTATTGCCAGTGTGCATAAAATAATCTTCAACGTTGCGCCTCCCTACAAACAGGAAAAACGGAAAGCGAGCACGGGCTTACTTTCCATTTTCCGTTCTAAGATTCGAGTTACACTTTCAAGCCAACTCTCTTGCTAAGAAGATTGCCAGCAGACCGCCGACGAGTTCATGCGGAACATCAAGTGCGACTCCGATTAAAGCTAACATCAGCGGCATGTGAATTCCTCCTTTGAACGTCCTAATTCAATGTAATTCTACAAACTTTTTACGCCGTTGTCATTAGGGAAGGATTAAAATTTGTTTAAGGCAACGCTAGCTACAGCGCGGAATTTAAAGCTTGCCCATTTTATAAAGCTCTTGTACAATACAAGAAAAAATGGCAGAGGAATGATTCTTATGAAAGTCAGAAAAGCGGTTATCCCCGCTGCCGGTTTGGGCACAAGATTTTTGCCCGCAACGAAGTCTCAACCAAAAGAAATGTTGCCGATTGTCGACAAACCGACGATTCAATACATTATCGAGGAGGCAGCGGCGGCGGGCGTTGAAGATATTATAGTCGTCACGGGACGCAACAAACGTTCGATTGAAGATCATTTCGACCGTTCGATTGAATTGGAAATGGAGCTTGAACGCAAAGGCAAGGAAGAAATATTGCAAATGGTTCGCGACATTCCCGCCATTGCAAACATTCACTTTATCCGACAGAAACAGCCGCTCGGCTTGGGACACGCCGTCTTGACTGCCAGCCACTTTATCGGCGGCGAGCCTTTTGCCGTCTTGCTCGGCGATGATGTCGTCGTTTCTAAAAAACCAGTTCTTCAACAGATGGTCGAGGTCTTCAACGAGTATAGGACTTCTATTCTCGGCGTGCAAGAGGTCGCAGAAGAGGTCGTCAGCAAATACGGCATTGTCGATTGCAAGCAAGTGGAAGACAACGTTTATAAAGTCAAGGATTTGGTCGAGAAGCCCGCGCTTGAAACGGCTCCTAGTCGCATTGCAATTCTTGGACGATACATTTTAACGCCGACAATTTTTTCTTACCTTGAGACGCAAGAGCCTGGCGCAGGTGGAGAAATTCAGTTGACGGACGGACTTAAGCGTCTTGCAAAAAGCGAGGCTATGTACGCTTATATCTTCAAGGGGCACCGCTACGACGTGGGCACTAAGCTTGGTTTCCTTCAAGCAAATATTGAGTTCGCTCTTCGTAATCCCGAAACTGCCGACGATTTAAAAAATTATCTTGCCTCCCTGCATGAGAATATGGAGACGATGCTTGACTATGATTGAGCTTATGCCGAATAAAAATCGCGGCGCGGCAGTCGACACGTCAGCTTATTCATTTGCCGCGACGGAGCCTATCCGCAACCTGCACACGTCGCTTGACGTTTATAAGGAAACGCCGCTTATCAAGTTGAACTTTCCTAACATCGGCACGGTTTATGTTAAGGACGAGTCTCAACGCTTCGGGCTAAAGGCGTTCAAAGGTCTCGGCGGCGTTTGGGCGATTTATAAAGTTATCAGCGACGAACTCGGCTTGAACAATCCGCCGCTTGAAGAAATCTTTAAGCACCGCGCAGAACTCGCCGCGATGACGTTTATCACGACAACCGACGGCAATCACGGCAAGGGCGTAAGTTGGGCGGCGGGTCTGTTCGGTTGCAAGTCTTATGTCTACATGCCAAAGGGAACGGTTGAAGTTAGAGCACAAGCAATTCGCGACGCAGGCTCGGCAACCGTCACGATAACCGACATGAACTACGATGACTGCGTTAAGTATACGGCGCGGCTCGCAAGGGAAAAGCATTGGCATTTGATTCAAGACACGTCGTGGACGAGCTACGAAGAGATTCCCGCGCAAATTATTCTTGGTTATACGACGCTAGCTTATGAGGCGTTATGGCAGATGAAGTATCAGCGACCGACGCATATTTTTTTGCAAGCGGGCGTAGGTTCGATGGCGGGCGCGATTGCCGCAGTGTTCGCCGAAGTGTTCAAGAACAATCCTCCACGTGTGACGATTGTTGAGCCGACGGAAGTCGCTTGCTTTTACGAGACGATAAGAATCAGTGACGGTGAAATTCATTCGGCGACGGGCAACGGGCAAACGATGATGGCGGGCTTAAATTGTGCGACGCCTTGCGAACTCGCGTGGAAGATTCTAAGACGCTACGCCGCAGATGCCGCAACGATTTCTGATGACGTTGCCGCCGATGCCATGAAGGTTTTAGCTGAACATAAAATTATTTCGGGCGAATCGGGCTGTGCGGGCTTTGCTTTGGCTAATGCCGCGCGGAACTCTCCCGAACTGCGCCGCGAGCTTGAGATTGATGAGGACGCAATTATTTTTGTCATAAACACTGAAGGCGATACTGACCCCGACAACTACGAAAAAATTTTACAATAAAAAGGAGGCAGTACCATGAAAGCTTTAAAACTTTTACTTCTCTTGCCGATTATCGCATTGCTTGTCGGTTGCGGCGGAGAAAAAGCCGCGAACAATAACGGGATACGTTTAGGCACGGGCGGTACGGGCGGCATGTATTACGCTTACGGCAACGAGCTGGCTAAACTGGTTCAAGCTGACGACTCTAAGCACGTACTCGACGTGAAGACCACCGCAGGTTCGGCGGCTAATCTTCGACTTCTGCGCGAAAAGTTTTTGGACTTAGCCATCGTTCAAAGCGACACGCTATCCAATGCCATTAACGGACGCGGTGTCTTCGCGGCGGCAGGTCCCGGTGTCGGTTATGCGGCTGTTGCCGGGCTTTACACTGAAGCTTGTCAAATCGTCGTCGCCAAAGACTCTGGCATTAATGAAATCACTGACTTAGTTGGAAAGAAAGTTTCCGTCGGCGAACGTGAATCGGGCGTCCTTCAAAACGCTGAACAAATTCTCATGTCGCACGGCTTAACCTTTGAAATGATTGACGTTAATTATATGTCCTTCGCTGATGCTGCCGCCGCCCTCGAACGCGGAAACATTGACGCATTCTTCATCACGGCAGGTGCTCCAACCGCCTCTATTGCCGACTTAGCTACTAAAAAGGAAATTAAAATCCTCTCTATCGATCTTGACGTTCAAAACAACATGATGAAACTTTATAAGGGCTATACTCGTTGCACTATTCCCGCCAATACTTATCAAGGACAGACCGAAGACGTTCAAACTATCGGCGTTAAAGCTGTCTTGGTTGCTAGCACTGATTTAAAAGATGATGACGTTGCTTACTTAACCGAGTTCGTCCTTAAGAACGCAAAGAATCTTCCGCACAACACTTCAAACGCTGACTTAACTGTTACATACGCCGTCGAAGACATTCCCGCCAGCTTCCACGCGGGCGCGGCTAAGTTTTACGATTCGCAGGGCGTGAAGGTCAACGTTTACGACGGCAAGTCTAGTGAATCAGTTAAAGCCAGCCAAGATTAATAAGGAGGTGATTTTATGTTCACGATTGAATTTAACATGTATCAGACGCTCGCCGTGGCAGTCGTCATGCTTTACGTCGGCACGCTTTTAAAGAGACGCATTCAATTCCTTGAAACGTTTTGTATTCCGTCGCCCGTCGTGGGCGGCTTGCTCTTCGCTATCGTCAGTTGCATTTGTTACACGTCGGGGATTGTCGGCTTTGCCTTCGACGAAACCTTAAAGACTGTTTGCATGGTCGCGTTCTTTACGTCGGTCGGCTTTCAAGCCAATATCAAAGTCCTCAAGAGCGGTGGCACGGCTTTAGTTATCTTTCTCGGCTGTGTATGCGCATTAATCTTTGCGCAAAACTTTTTAGCCGTCGCCTTATCGAATGTCTTAGACGTAAGCCCCTTTATCGGCTTGTGCACAGGCTCAATATCAATGGTCGGTGGACACGGTACGGCAGGCGCATTCGGTCCGGTGCTTGAGGACTTAGGCTTGGTCGGAGCAACGACGCTTTGCACTGCCGCCGCGACGTTCGGACTTGTCGCAGGTTCTTTGATGGGCGGTCCTCTTGGTCGTCGATTGATTCTCGGCAAAGACTTATTAAAGACTGCTATTAAAGCTGACGAAACTCCGCTTGTCGAAGAGGAAAAGAAACACGAACGCTCCGTGAGCATGTATGCGCCCGCCGCTTATCAACTTGCTATTGCAATGGGTCTTGGCACAGTCGTTTCAATGCTTTTATCAAAGACGGGCATGACGTTTCCGATTTATATTGGCGCAATGATTGTCGCGGCGATTATGCGCAACTGGAGCGAGTTCACTGGAGCTTTCACCGTTCACATCGGCGAGATTAACGACATCGGCGGCATTTGCCTTTCGTTATTCTTAGGCATCGCAATGATTACCTTAAAGCTTTGGCAGCTTGCCGAACTTGCTTTGCCGCTCGTCGTTTTGCTTGTCGGACAGACGGCGTTAATGTTCCTCTTCGCTTATTTCGTTATCTTTAACGTGCTTGGACGAGACTACGACGCCGCGATATTATCGGCGGGCAGTTGCGGCTTCGGCATGGGTGCCACTCCCAACGCTATGGCGAATATGCAAGTTCTTACAGCTAGGTTCGCGCCGTCGGTCAAGGCTTATATCCTCGTCCCGATTGTCGGTTCCATGTTCGCCGATTTTATTAACAGCTTGACGATTACATTCTTTATAAACTTTATTTAAGGAAGGAAGTCCTATAAATTGTTTGACAGAGGCATGAGTAATGAACAATTCAATTCGCACCTTGAGACGCTGGCGAAATTGATTGAGGCTGAGGCTAAAACCGTCGAAGAGGCCGCGCAGATAGTCCGCGACGCCAAGATTGATACGACTAAGGAAGAGCATGTCAATATGACTCTCAACTTCGCCGCAGAAAATCTTGCCTTGCCTGAAGTGCACGTAAGCAACCAGGTCATCGAAGAGATTGAAAAGCATAAAGACTTCTAAGCATCAAAAATATTTCTTGCCCCTCTGAACGGCTCGGAGGGGCTTTTTTCTTGTCTTAAACAAAAAATCGAGGCAACCGACCTTTGCCGATTGTCCCGATAATTTTTTAACGTACGAGCGCGGTTGTAAACTCCGACTGTATCGACAGCTCCGTTGCGACCGCTGCATGCAACGTCACGTTGCTTAGTTGTCGAAGATGTTTTTCAAAGCCTGAATGTTCACATCGCGATTGAGCTGCGCAAGGTAAGTCGTGAGCTTGATTGACTTCGGGCAGACTTCGACGCAGTTTTGAGAGTTGCCGCAACTGGTTATGCCGCCCTTTTCCATAAGGACGTTCAAACGCTTTGGCGCGTCGAACTTTCCGAGCGGGTGCAGGTTGAACAGATAAGCTTGCACAGTGGGCGCGGGGCCTATGAAGTCCGATTGAGGTCCGACGTTCGGGCAAGCCTCTAAGCAACAACCGCAAGTCATGCAACGCGAAATTTCGTAAGCTGTGCGAGCGGTGTAGGGATTTTGAATCGGAGCTTCGCGGTTTTCCCACGAGCCATCCAACTCAATCCAACCTTGAATCCTCTTGAGAGCCTCGAACATACGCGAACGGTCAATCAAGAGGTCACGGATAACAGGGAACGTCCGCGCAGGTTGAAGTTTAATTGGTTGCTTAAGATTGTCGACGAGTGCGCAACAAGCTTGCTGAGCTTTTCCGTTGATAACCATCATGCACGCGCCGCAAACTTTTTCTAAACAGTTACATTCCCACACGACCGGCGGAACTCTTTTACCGTCGACCGTTACGGGATTTTTTTGTATCTCCATGAGCGAGGCAACGACATTCAAGCCGGGACGATAGTCCACGTCAAATTCTTGCGTGTAAGGCTTTGCGCCGGGCCCGTCTTGCCGCTCGATTACAAATCTGACTTTTTCAGCCATGTAAAAATCTCCCTTCGGTAGATTTTAAGATTATAAGATAAAGAGATCGTAAGATCATAAGTAAGAACTTATAATCTTGTGATCTTATAATCTTGTGATCTTAAAACTATTCTTTCTTTGCGACGGCGTAATTGCGGGCGCGCGGTTTAATCAGCGAGTGATCAAATTCACGGTAGCTGACAACGGGTTCTTCGGTCTTGGGGTCGTAGTTTATAATCGTCGTAAACATAAAGTTTTTATCGTCGCGCCCCATGAAGACGAGGTCGCCGTTTTCGTCGTGCTTGCGTTGACCGTTCTCAAGGACAATCTTCGCATGCGCCCCGCGTGATTCATCGCGGCAACGTGCGCCTTTTGTGATAGCCATTGCGTAAAGAATCATATTGCGGAGCTGACGAACGAACATTGCCTCTTGATTGGCGATGTGCCCTCTGTCGGTTATGCCGATGTCATCCCAACGCTTAAGCAACTTTTTAAGCTCAACAAGGCAAGTGTCAAGTCCGTTGTTGTCGCGCTCAATCGCCACGTATTTATACATTAGGTCGCCCATTTCGTGGTGAAGTTTGTGAGCGTTCTCGGAGCCGTTCATTTGCAAAATCTTATCGTATTCGCGCTGAACTTCGACGCGCGCCGCTTCCATTTCTTCGTAAGTGAGTTCGGAACCGTTCTTGCCACTCTTAGCCCACTTCATAGCCTCTGGACCTGAAACCGTGCCCGAATACGCCGCGCTTAAAAGCGAGTTCGCGCCAAGACGATTCGCACCGTGATATTGATAGTCGCATTCGCCCGACGCCATTAAGCCGGGAATGTTCGTGAAGTGTTTCCTATCAACCCAAATGCCGCCCATAGAGTAATGGACGCTGGGGAAGATTTCCATAGGAACTTTGCGCGGGTCTTGTCCGACGAATTCCGAATACATTTCCAAAATACCGCCGAGCTTGCGCAGGAGATAATCGCCGTCAATGTGGCTGAGGTCAAGATAAACGCGGTTCTCGCCGTTAATGCCTAAGCCCATATGCACGCAGACTTTGAAAATCGCGCGGCTTGCAACGTCACGCGGAACGAGGTTGCCATAAGCCGGATACATTTCTTCGAGGAAGTACCAAGGCTTGCCGTCCTTGTAAACCCAAACGCGCCCGCCTTCGCCGCGGCACGCCTCAGACATTAAGCGATTCTTATCAGAACCAGGAATAGCCGTCGGGTGAATCTGAATGAATTCGGGATTGGCAATCTCCGCGCCTTGCTGATAAACCGCGCTGACTGCCGAGCCGTTACAAATCGTTGACGCCGTGCAACGTCCGAACACTTGACCGGGACCGCCCGTCGCAAGGATAACCGTATCTGCGCCGAACGCTTTAATCTCCATTGTGTTCATGCTCTGCGCAACGATACCGCGGCAAATGCCTTCCTTGTTCTTGATGATCTTGATGAACTCCCAAAACTCATACTTCTTGACGGATCCTTTGACTTCCCAACGACGAACCTGTTCATCAAGGGCGTAAAGGATTTGTTGACCGGTCGTTGAGCCGGAAAAGCAAGTACGCTTATTTTTTTGTCCGCCGAAGTTGCGAAGGTCTAAGTTACCTTCGGGGGTGCGCGTGAACGTGACGCCCATGCGGTCAAGCATCTTAATCAACTTCGGAGCCGCTTCGACCATGCCTTTGACGGCTAATTGGTCTGCAAGAAAGTCGCCGCCGTAAACTGTATCGTCGAAGTGTTCGTAAACGCTGTCGTGTTCGCCTTTAGAGTCCATGCAGGCATTCATGCCGCCTTGAGCGCAAAGGCTGTGCGAACGCTTGACGGGGCAATAACTAAACAGCAAGACTTCCCCGCCCATTTCGCAAACTTTAATCGTAGCGAGCAAGCCGCTTATGCCGCCGCCGACGATTATAATTTGTTTCTTAGTCATATCTTTCGCCATAGCAAAATCTCCTAAAGATTAGTAAACGAAGTAGCTGCCCATGAAGACGAGCGTAATAAAGCACATGCCCGCGCACAAAAGCCAGCTGATAATGCTGATGACGTTTTGAGCGCGCGGACCTTTGGTTATGCCCCAAGTCATGCAGAAAGTTGTAATGCCGTTGCAGAAATGGAAGATAGCCGCGAACATGCCGATAACATAGAGCACAACGACAATCGGATTTTGGAAGAGGTTCTGCAGAAGTTCAAAGGAAATCGGGGTGCCAGTTATGCCTTTAGTGTAGAAGCGCAGATAGCCAACGTGCCAGATAAGGAAGACGACGAGGAACCAAGCCGTCCAGCGTTGAAGCGCAAAGCTCCAGTTGCGGATATAGCCGTAATTGCCGGGATTGTTCTTCGCCTGCAGGGCAATGTAAATACCATAAATGCCGTGGAATAGCAGCGGAACTGCGATGCCGCCGATTTCAAGCCCCATGAAAATCGGTTTCGGAATGAGCTCCATCATTTCGAGTGCGGTATTAAGTCCTTCGGGTCCGAGAATCGCCATTGAGTTTGTAAAGATGTGTTCAAATAAAACCATACCCAAGACGAGCAAGCCGCATAGTGAATGCAGACGCCGCACATAAAAAGTTGTGTGGATCATTTTGACCTCCTTGTTTTTGTAGGTGGGTAGGTGAACAGGTGAGTAGGTTGATAGTGAAAAAAATTCTACCAACCTACCAACCTACCAACCTACTAACCTACCAACCTAGATTTGATTAATGTCGAAGTGACGATAATCCTTTTGCCCAATCTCGTAGAAGTTATTGCCTTCGCAGTCGATAACGACAATCGCGGGGAAATCAACGACTTCCAAAGCCGCTACTGCTTCCGGACCGAGTTCAGGATAAGCAAGCACGGTGTATTTCTTAACGGACTTAGCGATTAAAGCCGCCGCTCCACCGACTGCCGCAAAGTAAGTTGCGCCGTTCTTCTTCATTGCCTCGACGACTTCTTTTGTGCGCGAGCCTTTGCCGACCATGCCTTTGATACCCTGCTCAAGCATCGTCGGAGTATAAGCGTCCATTCTGCCCGAAGTCGTCGGTCCGCATGAGCCAATCGGATCGCCGGGCTTAGCGGGTGTAGGACCAAGATAGTAAACGATTTGATTATTCCAATCGACGGGCAACTTTTCGCCGCGTGCAAGAGCCTCCGTCATAGCTTTATGCGCGGCATCGCGTGCGCTTATAATCGTGCCGGTTATGAGGACGCTATCGCCCGCTTTGAGCTTGCGGGACATCTCTTCAGTAAACGGCGTAGTGATTCGGATACTTTCAGCCATTCTTTAAGCCTCCCTTCAAATTACTCTGTGAGCGTGGCGCATAGCGTGACAACAAATCGTAACGGCGACCGGCAAGCCCGCAATGTGAGTTGGTCCCCATTCGACGTTGACGGCAAGTGCAGAAGTCGTTCCGCCGAGTTGAGGTCCGATACCCGTTGCGTTAATCATGTCAAGAAGTTCCTGCTCAAGTTGCGCGTATTCGGGCATGGGGTTGCGTTCGTCGATTGAACGAGTCAAAGCCTTCTTAGAAAGGAGCGCGGCTCTATCCATCGTTCCGCCGATACCGACGCCCACGACCATTGGCGGACACGGATTCATGCTCGCGTGAAGAATAATTTCCATGACAGCTTTCTTGACACCGCGAACGCCGTCAGCCGGCACGAGCATTTTAATTCCGGACTTGTTCTCGGAGCCGAAGCCCTTAGGCGCGATCGTAATGCTGAGCTTATCACCAGGAACAATCTTTGTGTAGATGACGCCCGGCGTGTTGTTCTGGGTGTTGACGCGGTTAAACAACGGCTCGCCGACGACCGACTTGCGCAAGTAGCCTTCAGTGTAACCTTTAGCAATGCCCGCGTTGATAGCGTCTTCGAGGTCGCCGCCGACAATGTGCAAGTCCTGCCCGACTTCAAGGAATACAATCGTCATGCCAGTATCTTGGCAATAAGGACGATCCTCTGCGCGTGCAATCTCGGCGTTCTTGATGATTTGGTCGAGAACAATTTGACCGACGGGCGACTTTTCTGTTTCGCGTCCGCGCTTGAGTCCGCGATAAACATCGTCCGGCAGATAATAAGCCGCCTCCTTGCACATCTCAGCGACGTCCTCGGTTATGAGTTTAACGTCTAGCTCTCTCAAAGTAATCCCTCCTAAAAGAAATCCTACGTAACCTTTTCTTGCTTATTTGCCGCGCCGAATAAAATTCCTGCCGCGCCAATAAATTTTCGTCGCCCGTCCGCTTGCCCGTCAAAGATTTTTAAAAGCCTCTTGAATTTCGCCGCGATAAATGTTATAAAGGTTGCGCTTACCGTTTACGGTTTTGTGACGTGACATTGATGATTTCGGGTTTTGTTTTCATGGTGGAATTGCTCAGGGTTTCATACCGCTTACGGTTTTGAAACTTCTCAACCTCTTTCAGGGTCAAGTAGTCGATTTTGGAAGCAGGTTGCGCATGCCTCAGAATCCCTACTCGTTTACGGGCTTTGGGGCAAATAAAAATCCCGTCGAACGACTCGGCGGGGTTTTTTGCTTGGAAAATTTCCGTCGCCTGTGCAACTTGCCATTTAATCGGCAACGTGTTAAGCTTTGAAAAAATTTTAGTGGAGTGATTCGACTTGAAAGAATTCATCGGCGCGAAAAAGATTATCGACATGAAGCGCGAATATATCATGCCTTGCCTCGGACATTTCTACAGCGACCCGCCGCAATTCGTGCGCGGCGATATGCAATACCTCTTCGACACGACGGGCAAGAAGTATCTCGACTGTTATGCGGGCGTCTCGGTGATTAACTGCGGGCATTGCAACCCGTTCATAACCGAACGCATGATTGAACAGATTAAGACGCTTCAGCACGTCTGCAACATCTACTTGACGGAAAACTTTGTCAAGCTCGCTGAACGGCTCGCCGAAGTCACGCCGGGCGATTTGCAAAAGTCGTTCTTCTGCTCGACTGGCACCGAGGCTAATGAAGGCTCGCTCCTGTTGGCGTCGATTTATACAAAGAGTTCGGAGTTCATCGCGTTGCAGAGTGGACTTCACGGACGGACAAAGCTCACAATGAGCTTGACGGGAATAGGCATGTGGAGGACGGACATGCAACCCGTCGGCGGAATAAACTTTGCTCCCAATCCTTACTGCTATCGTTGCCCGCTTAACAAGACTTATCCTGCTTGCGACCTCGAATGCGCGAACAGAGTTGAAACGATTATTCAAAGCGCGACTTCAGGTAAGCCCGCCGCGCTCATTGCTGAATCCATTCAAGGCAACGCGGGAATCGTCGTGCCGCCCAAAGGTTACTTCAAGCGCGTTAAAGAAATCCTCGCGAAGTATGGCGCGTTGCTTATTGCCGACGAAGTGCAAACGGGCTTTGCTCGGACGGGCAAGATGTTTGCTATTGAAAACTTCGACGTGACACCCGACATAATGAGCGTCGCCAAAGCTCTGGGCAATGGGCAACCGATAAGCGCGTTCATCTCGACAAAAGAAATCGCCGACACTTACACCCGTCCGGGCGCGTCGACGCTCGGCGGCAATCCAGTTTCGTCGACGGCGGGGCTTGCGGTGCTCGACTACATTAAAGAAAATAATCTTATGGACAATGCCAAAGCTCGCGGCGAACAATTAATGAACGGCTTGCGAACGTTGCAAAAAAAATTCCCGATAATCGGCGACGTGCGCGGTATCGGGCTTATGGTCGGTGCGGAATTCGTTCACGCGGACAA
>CAMNLS010000016.1 GCA_946543495.1 uncultured Selenomonadales bacterium
TGACGACGAGCGGAGCTGGTGACGCCGCATGAAACGTCCTGTTTCAGTGCGGCGGGAGCCGTCGTCCATGACGGCTCCATATTTCGTCGTCGACTTTAAAAGTTGTGCGTGTAGCCGACTGAGAATCCTAGCGTGTTATAGCCAGGATTGTGACTGCGTAGACCGTTGGAAAAGTGGCTGATTGAATAGCCCACACTGATTGAATCTTCTTCGCGGAACTGCCACGTAAGGCGCGGTCCCAATCGCCATAAGAAACCATAGCCGCGCCCGTCGTAGGGGTGTGCTTTGTTATAAAGCATAAAGGAGCCTGTGAAGTCTGCGCCCGCATGGAACTTGCCCGAAACTTTTTTATCCCAACGCAACATAAACGCCGCCCCCAGTCCGACGCCTTCGCTATCGTGATGAACGCCGCCGTCCTTTTTAGGATTGGTGTAGCCAACGGCTCGCGTAAACGTCAGCCCGCGCCAATAACTTATAACGCCGTTATCCGTCACCTTCTCGAAGTAGTGCACGTTGTAATTGTTGACGTGGCGTTGATTGAACGAGTTGCCCGAAAGATATTCAAGCTGAATTTCGTTGGCGTCCTCGAAAGTTTTTTCTTCGGCACTAGCGACACCGCAGGTCATCAGACCAATTATAAGCACTGATAAAAATTTTTTCATACATCGCGCCTCCTTGAACTTTCAATCAGTTTATCACAACGAAATTTTTTAGCAAGGAACACGGCGCAATCTTTGAGGTGATACTTTTTGAGAATTTTATTAACGAACGACGACGGCATTAAAGGCGCGGGGCTTTGGGCTGTGGCTAATGAACTTAAGCGGCGCGGGCATGAAGTCATAATCGCCGCTCCGATGAATCAGCAAAGCGGCATGAGCCACGCCCTTAGCGTTCTTAAAGAGATTGAATACAAACGCTTTGACAATCCCGACTGCCAGGCGTGGACTTTCGACGGCACGCCGACTGATTGCGTTAAGATTTATTTGGAGGGCATGAACGACGCCAAAAAGTTCGACGTGGTGATTAGCGGTATAAACGACGGCGCGAACCTTGCAACCGACGTTCTTTATTCTGGGACGGTCGGTGCGGCTTTGGAGGGCTTCCTTCATGATATACCGTCGCTTGCCGTCTCTCGTGATAGCAAATCACTTATCCCTTTCGAGACATGCACGGTGGCAACGATTAACTACTTGGAAAAAATTTTAGCCGTCAAGCACGAACCTTTCCTGCATAACCTTAACTTCCCAAAAAAATTCCGCGCAGATAAAGTTGAGTTCGCAAGCACACGACTTGGACGACGCGATTATATCAACGCCTTCACGAGCCGCACTGATGACACGGGGCGAGCTTATTTCCGCATAGGCGGGACGATTTACGACTTAGACGCGGGCGAAGGCACAGATATTTACGCTTGCGAATGTGGCTTTGTCTCCGTGACGCCGCTACACGCCGATACCGCCGATTACGAGGCGATTGTTGAACTGCGCAAAATCTTTAGGGGTTGACGATGGACGATTACACTTGGAGGAAACGACTTGAGGCGCGTAGGCGGCGGCGTAGGCGCGAGCGTATGTTTGCATTAACACTGCTGGTTATGGCTTTGACTGCCGTGTTCTTATATTTTTCCGTCTACACCAAGACGCCCGAATACGCCATGCGCGAAATGGTCGAGGCTTATCGGGCGGGCGACGCTAACACTTTCCGCCGTCATGTCGATTTGGATTCAATCACGCTTGCGGCTTACGACGATTTGACTAGCGACCTTTTCAAATACGATACTCAACTTTCAGACGCCGAACGAAGTCTCTTTGAAAATTTCTACGTGCTGATTCGGCGGCAGATGTGCAAGGGCGCAGTCAAAGTCCTCGACACCTACATTGATACGCGGGAATGGACGCTACCGGGCGAGATTCTTAAGGGGCGGCAACTGGGCATTGACTATGACTTACTGCTTGACCGCTCTTTGATTCGCCATACGTCGTTCATCGACTTGGAGGAAGTAACTCATCACGGCGACGTGGCGACCGCTACTTTTAATATCGTCGAGGATTATTCTAAGGTGCCCTTCCCCCTCAAGGTTACCTTGAAGGATTTGGCTAACGAGAGCTTAAACATTGGCGGCAATGAGCTTGAAGTCTTTGGGCATAAGTTAAAGTTTCCTGTTTTCACGTTCAATCTTGGCGGCAGTGATTGGAAGGTCGTTAGCGTCGATAACTATCGCGGCTACCTCGACGCGGTTTCGCCTATCCTCAAAAAAAATTTAGCGGACTACATCGACGCCACAGAGGAAATTGTCTATCGATATAATCAGACCTTCAGAGTAGCGCAAGACAATTTTATTTCTATGCAGAAGTCGCCTTACGGAATCATGTTTGCTAATCAGCGCGTGGACGTGTCTAACTATATCACCAATACGATAATACCTGCGCTGGAGAACAGGCAGGCGGAGCTTGATGAAGTGCCAATCCCCGAAGGCGCGCAGTTCCTAGCGAGCTTGCGCCAAGAGTCGACGCGAATCACTATCCTTGCGTGGCAGTCTTATATCAAGGGCATAACGGAGAACAGCGCGGCTGACTTGGATACGGCGGCGAGCTTGCATAAGCAGGAACTTGTCCTTGACCAGCGGATTGAGGAAATCGTTCACAACTCGGCGATTGCTCGGAACTTGCCCGAATTGCCTTGAGCAACAAAATAACGACGAGCAATTTAGCTCGCCGCTTTTTTGTTTTTGCGATTGATTCTTTAGGTTATCTTTGCCAGAGTCACGAAGATTGAACGGATTAATCTTGTGCGTTCGTCTGCTGAAAGTTCTTTGACCGCTTCCGACTTATAAAGATTGGCTACCATCTGCGCGATAAGTTCTGCTTCACGCCTCGTGATTAATTTGTTATCCAAAAGAAATTCCAGCATCGATTTCACGTCGTCGAAGGGCGTTTCCTCGTCGATTTGTTCGAGCATTTCTTGGAATAACATTTGCTTTTGGTCGAGTTCTGCGGGAATGAAGGCAATACGAATGTAACCGCCGAGCCCGCGCCGCGATTCTACTACAAAGCCGCGTTCCGCTGTAAAGCGTGTACTTAAAACGTAACTTATCTGCGACGGCGCACAACTTATTTCGTCAGCCAAAGCCGTCCGCTTCAATTCAATTTGCCTATCCGCGTTTTGCTTGAGCTGCTTTAGTATGTATTCTTCAATCGTGTCTGCTTTATTATTCAACATCTTTAATCACCTCGTCTTGATATTTTGACATTATACTTTCTAAAAATCAAATAGGCAAGCTTTTTTGTGCAGGAAATTTTTTAGGAGCTGCGAAATAAAAATCAAGAGGCTAAAGAAAATGATTCAAGCAATATTTTTTGACCGCGACGGCGTTTTAAATGAGGAAGTCGGCTACCTTTACGAAGTTGAGAAATTTAAATGGATTGACGGCGCACACGACGCGATTAAGTTTTGTAATGAGCGCGGTATTTTAACGATTGTCGTCACGAATCAAAGCGGAATAGCGCGTGGATTGTATACGGCGAAGGAAGTCGAGATTCTTCATGAATTCATGCAAAAAAGTTTGTTGGAGGTCGGAGCGCACATCGACGCCTTTTATTATTGTCCGCACCATCCGAACTTCAGCGGCGAATGTGATTGCCGTAAGCCCAAGCCCGGTATGATTCTGCAGGCGTGCCAAGAGTTTAACATTAATCCTGCGCAGTCAATTTTGTTCGGAGACAGTGAACGCGACATTGAGGCGGCAAAGGCGGCGGGTCTTCGCGACGGAATTTTTTTCACGGGAGGAAATCTTTTAGAAGCAGTCAAAGTTCATTGTACGGAGGGGGACTCATGAGAAAGTTTTTGTTGAGCTTCGCGATAATTTTTTTGTTGACGGGCATGAGCAGTGTTTCCGCCGCAGAAAATTTCGCGGTCGAGGTTCTTAACTTAGTCAACGCCGAACGTGCCAAAGTCGGAGCCACGCCGCTTAGATTGGCTAACGACTTGCAAGAGGCAACGGCGATTAGGGCGCGTGAGATTATCGGGAACTTTTCACATACACGCCCTAACGGCTCGAATTGTTTTACGGTGATGAGGAATCGCGGCAGGACTTACGGGGAAAACATCGCGGCGGGTCATGCTTCGGCGGCTGAAGTCGTCGAACAGTGGATGAACTCTGACGGACACCGCCAAAACATTTTAAATCCCCGCTTCCGTGAACTCGGCGTCGGCTATGCTTACGAAGATTATTCCACTTATCATCATTACTGGGTTCAACTATTCCGCGGATAAAATTTTAGGAGGGAAAGTCTATGGCTGCACACGTAATTAACGAGGCGCGACGGTGTTTACAATGCAAAAAGCCGCTGTGTCGAATCAAAGGTTGCCCGATTGAAACCAATATTCCCGAAATGATTCGCCTGTTCCTTGACGGGCAAACGGAGGAAGCGGGGCGCATGCTCTTTGAAAACAATCCGCTTAGTGTCGTTTGCTCTCTCGTCTGCGACCACGAAAATCAATGCGAAGGCAACTGCATTCAAGGCAAACGCAAGGACGGCGCGGCAGTCCAAATCCCAAGCATTGAAAATTACATTTCCGATTTCTACTTCGACAAGATAAGCTTGGAACGTGCACCCGATACCGGTCAAAGAGTCGCGATAATCGGCTCAGGCCCTGCGGGAATTACAATCGCTATTAAGCTGGCGGCTCTCGGCTATCGAATCACAATCTTTGAACGCATGGACAAAGTCGGCGGCATGATGCGTTACGGTATTCCCGCATTCCGTTTGTCGAAAAAAATTCTTGACCGCTACCAGACCAAACTTCGCCAAATGGGAATCCACTTCCGCCCGAATACGGCGATTGGCGGCGCGTTGCACCTTGACGACCTCTTTAACGACGGCTACGACGCAATTTTTATTGGCACTGGCGTTTGGCGTCCGCGCAGACCGCATGTTAAAGGCGAATCGCTCGGCAATGTTCACTACGCGATTGATTATCTGCAGAACCCCGACGCTTACGACTTGGGAGATACCGTTGCGATTATCGGCGCGGGTAACTCGGCTATCGACGTAGCGCGAACGGTCGTCCGTCAAGGCAGTCGTCATGTTACGCTTTATGCTCGTCGTCAGAGAATTGCAGCCAGTCAACGCGAACTCGATTACGCGGCTGTCGACGGCATTGAACTTCAACAGGGCATGGCGATTAAGGAATTCACGGAGGAAGGTCCTATACTCACGCCGAGGATTTATGACGAGCAAGGCAATTTGATTCGCGAGGAAGAACCCGTCCTCATGCCCGCCGACAGCACTATTATTGCCATAAGTCAAGGACCTAAAGATAAAATCGTCAACACGACGCACGATTTAAAAGTTGATAACAACGGCTTGATAGTCGTCGACGAGAAAGGGCGCACTACGCGCGATGGCGTCTTCTCAAGTGGTGATGTCGTTATCGGCGCAAAAAATGTTGTGCTAGCCGTGAAGTATTCCAAAATCGTCGCCAATAGCATGGACGAATACTTAACTGCCAAAAGAAACGCTTAATCACTTATCATAACAAAAAAAATTAGCCCGCCGAATGACTCGACGGGATTTTTTTGTTAAGCGTTTAAACTTGTTTTGTTAAGTCTAATACCGCGAAAGAGTTTTGATTGGCTTGAGCAAACATCAGCTGTGAAGCTTTAGCCAAAACATGTGACTTGGCATAAGCAATTCTTTCCTTAGTGTCAATATCGCAAATTGTAGAATAGGCGGAGTTAATATTTTCTTCCATTATGAAAATGCGATCTTGATCCTTTTCCATTCGATAAAGATAAGAGCCAAGAACTGTGGCATTTTTGTTGGCGTATTCAATTGCACCATCCAAAATTTTAACTGACTTTTTGGCATCTTCAACGGTTAAAACGGAAATAAGATTACCTCTTGAACTTTCTTCCTCTTTTAATCTGGAAAGCAACTCTTTTTGCATATCGGGGTTATCACTCAAAGCATTGTAACGAATACGGTCTTGCATATTTAAAAATTCTCCTTCGTCATCGAAGATGTTTCCAATGTTCAAATTTTTGCTTTGCATGCCTTTAATATAATAAGCGTCGTTCTCTCCAAATTGTGTTCCGTCTTGAATGATAAGCGGGTTACCGTGCGTGTAAGTGGTTTCTAGAACGGCTTCTTCATCATCCCAAATTTGAGCATTCGTATAGTTATTAACGTTTATATCTTGAATTTCTGGTTGGGTATCGTTACCGAATTGAGTCACTGTGCCTTGAGGAAGATTATCGTATGAATCTTCGTTACCCGTCGCCAAGATAGTTCCCGAATCCAAGAAAAGCATGGAATAAGATTTTTCCTTTACAAAGAGATATTCCGCGTTGGTGCCGTCATAATTTGGATTTTTGGCGACACGGAAATTGTGTCTGCTTTTATCAATTTCCACAGAAAGAAGCTCCGTAACTGTGTTTCCGTTGGAGTCAGTATACGTACCAGAAATATCATACATTATATCTTCAGCTTTGCGTCCTGAATTTTTTATGCCCTCGAAAATTGCTCTTCCCAAATCATCTGTACTAGTCGCGTTGCCTATTCCAACTCGAAAGTCTTTCCTCAAAACATTATTCTCAAACGTTGTAAGAGTACCTTGACCGATATTCATGTTCTTATCGAAAATAACATTTATGTATTGCGAACAGCCATTGCACAAAATGGTAAAGCCTTGCTCATGGAAAGTATCTGCTACTGAACTGCCGCTAACACTATCGCTAAATTTCAATTCGATGCCTATTTCATTTCTACTGAAGTCGTAATCCATATTTCCTACCAATGAAACATTTTTCTCCGTGTAAGCTGTAACCCAATTCCACGAAGAATTTCCTCCACTGAATCCAAAATCGCTGTCTATTCGTGGGTTAGTCCTAGATTTTAATGAAGCTTTGTTAGTGATTTTTTTGATAGATTCGTTTGTTTCTGTAAAACTATGTGCGAGGTCGGCAACTTTATTTTCGCTGATAAGAACTCGCGAACCATTAATATAAACTTCTTTTACGTAATTTTCGTTTGGCAACAAGGTAACATCCTGCGGATTAATTTTCTTAATGACCACAACATCTTCTGGGAAGAGAGTATCACCATCGTAGGTGCCATCGATTAGACCTTTACCGTTATATTTTGTGGCATTTGCTATATCGTTAATTGCGGCAATACGTTGCGTCAACTCTTTCTGAAAACGCTGTCTTTCTATATCTGTTAATGAAACGTTAGAGGCATTTAGGGCGTGTTCTCTCATATCTTGTAACACGTCAATTATTATGTGAACGGCGTCTTTTGAAATTTTTATAACCGAAGAACCGTCTTGAACATTTTGGTCAGCTCGACTTAAAGTGCGCAATTCGGAAAGCATTTTTCGTGAAAGCGAAAAATTGGAAGGATTATCCACTGCAGAATTTATCTTCTGCTTAGTTAGAAGCCTCATCAGCGATCTATTAAACCAAGCAGTATTTCTCTTCATCGTAGAGACCAAATTTATCGGTGTAAAATTATTCCCTATAGACATCATAGAGCATCATCCTTTGAATTAACATCAGGTCCTTTTGCCGAAAAAATTTCTTTTATTATAGCAGATATGTAAGAGTGTGTGTCAACGATTCTGAAAAAATTTTTCATAAAAGCCCGCGCAGGATTTAGAATTTACTTCGCCGAATCATCACAAAAATTTTCTGCAGGAGGTAACAACATGACCACTAAGGCAGAAGTTCAAGCCGCGTTGACGAAAGATTTTCCTGTAGGGACAAGTCGCGCCGTGCACAGCGAAATTTATGGCGAACTGATAATCGTATCGACGGGCATCGCGGGCAATTTGATTCTTTATAAAAATTTTTATCCCGCCGCTTACATTCGCCCCGAAAGTTTAACTGCCGTCCTAAACGCTGAGGAGCCTTTCCCACCGAACGAAGACTTTCATAAGTTGCAACAACTCATCAAGGAAACCTGCGCGACCGTCATTGAGTGCTACAGCGTAGACGAGCTTATTGAGTTCGTTGACATGAATCAATACTTCGGGAAATAAAGACAAAAGAAAAGCATAAGTAAATCGCTGATGACTTCAAACGCAGTGATTCACTTATGCTAAATTTATTTTTAAGCGTGCTAACGTTTCCTCAACCGTCCGCTTTGAAATTGTAGACGGGCTTCATCACGTCGACAATCTCCACAGTTTCGCCGATAACGTCGATGATGTCGTCAAGTGACTTGTAAGCTTGCGGGCTTTCGTCGAGCGTGCCTTCGCTGATTGAAGTCGTGTAAATGCCCGCCATTGACGCTTTGTAATCGTCCATGCTTAGTTGCTCTTTAGCCTCGCTACGTGACATGATACGCCCGGCACCATGCGGAGCGGAATAATTCCAATCGACGTTGCCCTTGCCGACTGCCAAGACCGAGCCATCACGCATGTTTATCGGAATCAAGACGCGTTCGCCCTTGTGCGCGGCAATCGCGCCCTTGCGTATGATTAATTCTTCCACGTCAATATAATTGTGCGTCGTGTGGAAAGCCTCGCTGCCCGTTATGCCTGCCTTGCCCAGTAAAATCTTTGCGATAAGTTCACGGTTGCGACGAGCAAACGTTTGGCAAAGCTCCATGTCGTGCAAGTACTGATGAAAATATTTTCCGTAGACGTAGCACAAATCATCGGGCATTGACGCTTTAACTCCGCGATACTCTTTTTCCAATTCCTTGAGCTTCGATTGAATTTCATTCTTGCGACCAAGCGATTTATACACGGCGATAATCTCTTCCTTTTGCCGGAAGAATTTATCTTTGCCTTTAGCCAAATCAATCGCGAGCCGCTGATAAATTTCGGCGACCTGCTTGCCAAGATTGCGGCTGCCCGTGTGAATCACAAGATAAAACGTTCCGTCAGATGAGCGGTCAATTTCGATAAAATGATTGCCGCCTCCCAAAGTTCCGAGACTTCTTTCAATCCAACGCGTATTCTTAAGTGAACGGTAACAATTTAGCTCTGTTAAATCAAATTTCTCCTGTTTAAAGTCTCAAACATTTCTATGCGACGGGATATAATGCGCCGCCTCGTCTACGCGCTCAAAGTCAAGTGAATCAGTTTCAAGCTTAACTGTGTACATGCCGCAACCGATATCCACGCCGACTATATTTGGAACGGCTTTATCTGTAATGGTCATTGTCGTTCCGATTGTGCAACCCGCGCCGGCGTGCACGTCTGGCATAATGCGAATCTTGCTGTCTTTGGTGAATTCGTAATTGCACATGCGGCGAATCTGTTCGCGTGCCGAATCCTCAATGACTTTGGCAAAAGAAATTGCCGTGTTGAATTTGCCTCTAATCTCTTCCATGTGTGTTTCTCCTTTCGCAAAATTTATCGTGCAGCCGCGTTGAGGGCATAATAAAAGAGCCCGCCGACTTTGGCAAGCTCTTTATAAGAGTTTTATTCAAAGTACCAACCGAAGATATTTCTTATCTTTACTTTAAAGCCGTCCAAGACGGTAACAGGCACCTCCATTTTAACTTCAGCTCGTTCTTCATCAGTTAGTTGCTTCAATTCGTCGTCAGAGTAGTTTTGATAAATATCATCTAAGAAATATTTGCTGTCACGAAGAATGTAAACTTCGATACTCTCACTCCACGGATTGATAATCCAATATTCTTTAACGCCGTTGCGTTCATAAATGTCTTTTTTAATTCCAATGTCGCGTTTCATCGTCGAGCGGGAAAAAATTTCCGCAACCATATCGGGCACGCCGTGAAGTGTCATATTCCGCTTGTCGATAAACAAATCTGCCTTCGCCGCGCTGATGAAAATAAAATCGGGTTGAAACAAACTACCGTCGGGGAAATGTACATCGAGATTGTCAGCAAAAGCTATTCCAAGCTTGTTCACCCTCGCATAACCGCCAATAATTGTAACAAGATTAGCCGTAACATTAACATGCCCCATTCCTGGACTCGGTGCCATAAACTTTTCCCCCTCTATAATCTCGTAACCTTTGCGCACGTCATTAATCAACATAGAAATCGCCTCCTCTGCTTGCAGGATACAAAAATTTTTTCTGAGCGTCAAGGTTATAGCCAGCTTTACTTTAAGGGCGTTTAGTGTATAATTGCTAAGAAATCTTTCAAAGGAGAACGGTTCCATTCATATGAACACTGCAGAAGAAAATACAAAGCTTAAGCCTTACTTATCGCCGCTAAACGTCTGGGCATTGTCCTTCGGCTGTGCAGTCGGCTGGGGTGCATTCGTCATGCCAGGAACAACCTTCCTGCCCATTGCCGGTCCTCTAGGCACTGCGCTCGGTATGGTAGTTGGCGGAATCATCATGTTGATTATCGGCTACAACTACCACTTCATGATGAATAAATATCCCGACGCGGGCGGCACTTATTCCTACGCAAAGAAAACTCTCGGCTATGACCACGGCTTCCTGAGTTCGTGGTTTTTGATTCTTGTCTACATAGCAATCACTTGGGCGAACGCTACTGCCCTTCCGATTATCTTTAGAAACTTTCTTGGCGATACATTCCAATTCGGCTTCCATTACACAATCGCGGGCTTTGATATTTGGCTCGGCGAGGCTCTGTTGAGTTTAGGTGCGCTGTGGATTTTCGGCGCGGTATGTATGCGTGGCGGCAAGCTTGCGGCGTGGGTTCAGACTATCGGCGCAATAATTTTATTTGGCGGCGTGCTGATTGGCATAGGCTCAGTCATTGCCAGCGGCGTCAACATCTTTGACATTTCTCCCGCTCTTCCGCCCGATAACACAAATTCATTCGCGGCGGTCTTTGGGATTGTCGTATTAGCTCCGTGGGCGTTTGCGGGTTTTGAATCGGTTTCGCAATCGGCTGAAGGCTTTAAGTTCTCCGTCAAGAAGACGTTTGCAATTTTATTCTTCGCAGTCGTGGCGGCGGCTCTGTCTTACACTTTCCTTGCGATACTTGCGGTGTCGTCCTTGCCGTCGGATTGCGCGAACTGGTTTGACTACATTAACAACCTTGACAAGTATAAAGGGCTTGAAAGCTTGCCGACCTTCCACGCGATGCATAGCTTCTTAGGCAATACGGGATTAGTTATCTTAGCTGTGACGGTCTGCGCGGGCGTTATCACTGGTCTTGTCGGCAACTACATAGCCGCAAGCCGTTTGATTTACGCTTTGACGCGTGATGACTTATTGCCCGCCTGGTTCGGCAAGCTCAACGAAAATCACACGCCGATGAACGCAGTCTTATTTATTATGCTCCTGTCCTTGCCGATACCCTTCCTAGGGCGCACGGCTATTGCTTGGATTATCGACGTGAACACAATCGGCGCGACTATCGACTACACTTATACATCAATCGTAACGATTATCACGGCGCGGGCAATGGGCAAAGGGCTTCCACACTTTACAGGGATTGTCGGTTGCATCGTGAGCTTGATTTTCTTCCTGTATTTCATGGTGCCGAACATCTGGTCAGTCAGCGCAATGGCGACGGAAAGTTATCTGATTCTGATTCTGTGGAGCATGCTCGGCTTTGTCTTCTTCCGCTACATTTTTCAACGCGACGACGAACAACGCCGCTTCGGTAAGTCGACAATCTCTTGGATTGCGTTACTGTTCTTGATTTTCTTTACGTCAATGCTTTGGGTTCGTCAAGCTACCAGCGACGCCACGCAAACTGTACTTGGCAACTTAAATGAATATTATACGGAAGAAATGAAAGAACACGGCGTGCCACCCAACGTTCACGAAAAGGCAGATTCGGAATATTATCTGCAAAATCAAATGGACATCGTAAGCGAGTCTTTAACGCAGCATAACTTCATGCAAATGGGCTTGGTAACAATTTCGCTGTTTATCATGTTCAACATCTACAACTTGATGATGAAGCGCGAAAAACATATGGAGCAAGAGAAGTTCCAAGCCGAGCGGAGCAATAAAGCAAAGTCAACGTTCCTATCGAACATGAGCCACGACATTAGAACGCCCATGAACGCTATCATCGGTTACACTAACTTAATCAAGAAGGAACCAGGACTGCCGCAGAAGACAAAGGACTATCTAAATAAGATTGAGGCGTCGAATAATCACTTGCTCGCGCTGATAAACGATATACTAGACATGAGCCGTATTGAGTCGGGCAAAATGGAACTCGACCCGCAGAAGGCGAACATTGTTAAAGTAATCGGCGAAGTAAGAGACCTCTTCGCAACGCAAATGGAGACTAAAGGCTTGACGTTCGCCGTCAACATTGAACACGTCATGAATAAAACGGTCATGTGCGACACGCCCCGCCTTAATCGCGTCTTGCTCAACCTGATTAGCAATGCTTTCAAGTTTACGCCGGTCGGCGGCTCCGTTACGGTCACGCTTAAACAGGTCGGCGGCACAGAGGAAGTCGGCTCCTATGAACTGCGCGTCAAAGATACGGGCATGGGCATGACGCCTGAATTCGCTAAGAAAGTCTTCGCCGCCTATGAACGAGATAGAACCGTAAGCAACATTCAAGGCACGGGCTTAGGCATGTCAATCACTAAAAGTATCATCGAGCTAATGGGCGGCACGATTGACGTTGAAACGGAGCTGGGCAAGGGCACGGAATTTATCGTTAAGGTTGATTTCCCGATTGTCGACGAGCCTGACGAGGTTGAGACTGAACAAACTACCGACGCTGCGCAGGAGCTTGACTTCAGCAAGATTAAACTGCTGTTGGTTGAGGATAACGAGGTCAACCGCGAAATTGCTTCGCTGATTCTGTCAGAATTAGGCTTTGAACTCGATACGGCGGAGAACGGAAAGATTGCTTATGAAAAAGTTGCGGCGTCGAAGCCTGGCGATTATGATTGCGTACTAATGGATGTTCAAATGCCGGTCATGAATGGCTACGAGGCAACGGCGAAGATTCGCGCCCTCAAGGATAAAAAGCTTGCGCAGATACCGATAATCGCAATGACAGCGAACGCCTTCACCGAAGACATACAGGCGGCAAAGGACGCGGGCATGAACAGTCACATTGCCAAGCCGCTCGATATTCAAAAGATGATTGAGACTTTGACAGAAGTCTTAAAGTAAAACTTACGGCGCGGGGACTAGCTTAGGTGGCTGAAAACTTGGACGCGACCACTGGATGCAACGTCCACGTTGCTGATTGAAACACTAACGGAGGTCTTAACATGAGGAAGATTTTTTCTACGCTGATGATTCTAGTCGTTGCGTTGTGTGCGGGTTGTGGCGGTAGCGGCGGAACTTACAAACACTTGACGCACGAAGAAGCTCAAAAGTTGATTGACTCAACCCCCGACGTGATTATCCTCGACGTTCGGACGCAAGAAGAGTTCGACAAGAAACATATTCCAAACGCCTTGCTTGTTCCGATTGAAGACTTAAAAGCGGGCGACTTCTCTAAGCTCCCTGATAAGAACGCGACGATTTTAATCTACTGTTGGACGGGACGGCGTGCAGAGGATTCAGCGACTATTCTCGGCGACAATGGCTATAAAAACGTTTACGAAATGGGCGGAATAGTTGATTGGAAAGTTAAGCTTGAAGGAACGGAATTTGCGACTTATAAGACTATCAGTCAAGATGAGGCAATGAAGATTTTGACGGAAGACCCAAATTCAAAGCTCTTGGATTGCCGTTTCCCGAAAGATTATGAGATGAGGCACATTCCAAACGCCATTCATTATCCACTTGAAGCCGCGGTCGCTGATAACTTCGAGAAGATACCCGATAAAACTGCGCCGCTTATCACTTACTGCGGCGACGGTAATCGCGGGCGACTAACTGCAAAAGTTCTCGTTGAGAAAGGCTACACGAACGTTTACACAATGGGCGGCATTATCGATTGGACAGGACCCGTTGAAGGTACAGCCGTAGAAAACGAAACGGCTCAGTAAGAAATCAGGCGGCGAGGTAGTTTAAACTCTCGTGGCTTAAGACTGTAGACAAGAAGCACTTTCCAATTATAATGTAATCGGGAGGTGCTTTTATATATCGAATCTGTAAGCATGTTCAATGACAAATCATTCATTGGGAGGCAAAAGCATTTTGGTAAAAGTAAGCGTAATAGGGGCGACGGGCTACGCGGGCGCGGAACTCTTGTCGATACTCAATCGGCACCCGCAAGCACAGCTCGCGCACATAACATCCGAAAGTCACACGGGCAAAAAAATTTCGGAGCTGTATCCGCACTTGCGCGGCATTTGCGATTTGACGTTGGGTGCGACTTGTTCAATGTTGAAAAGACGTTGCGCTTGAGAAATCAAGCGAACTGATAATCCGAAGAGTGGAATGAGGGAGTAACGCCCCAAAACGCTCTCCTTGATACTCCGACTGGCGGAAGCGTCAGAAGCTCGGTGAAGTCG
>CAMNLS010000017.1 GCA_946543495.1 uncultured Selenomonadales bacterium
CGATATAGGGCGAGGCGTAAAGCAAATTATTCTTCGCGAGGCAAAAAGTATTCTTAAGTTCGCCGCCGATAGCCAACGCCGCGCCTTTGCCGCGATAGAAAATCGGAAGTGGAGCATAGCCGCGACTTCTGCGAATCATCGAAGGTTTATCGTCAACGAAGTCCATAACGGAATCATCTGCGCGGAGAAGAATTTTTCTGTCGTGACTTAGTATCGCGTCGCATTCAAGATTTTTAATGGCGTCGTCGTCGTCGATGGTAATCGGCACGCCTGACGGGTTGCCGCTAGTCATGATGAGTGCGTCGGGAAAGTCGCTAAGCGCGTCGGGGAAGTCGAAGATAAGCAAATGCAACGGCGTGTAAGGGAGCATGACACCGAGTTTATTTATATCGGGCGCAACGTTCGCGGCAATGGAACCGCTTATTTTTTTCTGCAGGAGGACAATAGGTTTCTGAGGAGAGTCAAGGAAAGTCTCTTCGGCTTCGGTCAAGGAACATTCACGGCGGACGGAGGCAATATCTTTGAACATAACGGCAAAAGGTTTCGTCGGACGCGTTTTGGATTGGCGGAGGCGTTGAACGGCGTTGAAATTCCGCGCATCGCAAGCCAAGTGAAAGCCGCCGATACCTTTAATCGCGACAATCCCGCCGTCGACAAGAATTTTCCTGACGTGTTTAATGGTGTCGTGTCCGCGCAGATTTTTTCCGAGCAAATACACTTCGCAACCGCAATCGTTGCAACAAATCGGTTGCGCGTCGTAGCGGCGGCTATTCGGATTGAAATACTCTTCGGCGCAAGCGTCACACATAGGGAAATCGCCCATAGAAGTTCGTTCACGGTCGTAGGGCATATTCTTTAAAATCGTGAGGCGCGGCCCGCAAGCCGTGCAGTTAATAAAAGGGTGCAGATAGCGTCGGTCGTTCGGGTCGAAGAGTTCAGCCTTGCACTTGTCGCAAATGGCGATGTCGGGAGAAACAAAAATATCGCCCGCCTCGCAAGTGCTGTTGATGATTTTGAAGTCGGAAAAAGTTTCGTCGGGCAAGGCGTCCACGTCAACTTTCAAGATAGCCGAGCGCGGCGGATTCCTACGTTGGAGCGCGTCGAGAAAATTTTTTAAGTCGTCGTCGGAGCCTTGCGCGAAAACTTCTACGTAAGAGCCGCGATTGGAGACGCTACCGAAGATATTAAATTCATTAGCAAGGCGACTGACAAACGGACGAAAGCCCACGCCTTGAACAATCCCGAAAACTTTTATGTTGAGCAATGTAATTCACCCCACGCCGATTGTAACAGAAACTTTAAACGCAAAAGGCGGAAGTTTTAAGCTCCCGCCTTGAAGATTTCAATATTGGTCGGGTTGACAGGATTTGAACCTGCGACCCCCGCGTCCCGAACACGGTGCTCTACCAAACTGAGCCACAACCCGAAAACGCTTGCCATTATAGACGATTGATTTTTAAATTGCAAGCCCTAAGCCGCTAAAAAATTCCGCAACTCATCAATTAAGCCGTTGACTGTCGAGAAATGATTTGCTTCCTGCGCAAGGGAATTTACTTTGCGTTCAAGCTCTTCACTCGTCAAAGAACTGCGGGAGGCTTCTTCATCAAGCGAATGGCAATAGCTTACGAGGCAGTTATAATGAATGTTGTAGCGGTTTTCGTAGAGGAGATGAACAAAATATTTCGCCAGCCCCGCTTGCAACGTCGTGAACGTATCGAAATTCAAACTTGCTCGCTGTTCAACGTCGTTAAGATTATACGATGACCAATCCTTCAACGCGGCAACGTTATTAAAGTTCGTTTCGTGTTCAAGCTCGCTGATAGCCTGAATGGAAACCGCTCGCATGACTTCAAAGAACGGAAGATTAAAATAACTCTTTGTAGCGGCGTCGCAAAGTTCACGCTCCCTGCCCGTCAAGTCGCCGCAAGGATTGTATTCCTTATGCTGAAGATTTTTAATCATAGTTAATCCCTCGTTTCGTAAATCTCGTTGAGAAGTTTTTCTTGCTTATCCCTGCTCCGTTGCGTAAATGAACGGCTCGCGAAGATGTTAGGCATAGCCGCGCCGATTGCTATTGCTAAAATTATCAACAGCGCGTCGACGCCCGATTGAACCGCTAATAAAAGTTCGTCAAGCGTGATTCGGCGAATGTTTATCACGGCGAATAGGAACCGATAAATCAATACGCCGGGTACAAGCGGAATGACTGCGGGCACGACTAAGACTAGTGACGGCGTGTGGAGCCAATGAACCGCTTTTATTGCAATAATGCTGACCAACGTCGCGCCCGCCAATGTTCCGACCGGCGAACTCATGCCCAGTTCAAAGATAAAGAAATTTCTCGTGCAGACGCAGATTGCTCCGCCCAATGCCGCCGCGAATAATAATCTCGTTGGCATGTTGAAGAAGATTGCAAAGCTCATCGCGCCGACAGCCGCCGCCAACGCGAATATTAAATAATTACTATCGGGACGCGTGGCAAGGCTCGTGAATGAATCAAAGTCCGCCATGCCGATTGCAAAGACAATTCCGAAAGTCATTGCGCCGACGATTATTAGCGTGTGAATCGTTCGCGCCGCGCCGCTGATTAAATATGTGTTAAGCATGTCACTGAAAGCATTAATCATCGGGACGCCCGGCACAAGGAATAACGCCGCGGCAATAAGCGGATGCCAAGGGGTCGCCGTCGGCAGGAAGTGTGTAAGGTAAGCAACAATCGTAGCCGTGAACGCCGCGAACGTCATTGATATATAAGGATTCACTCCGAAACGTTCGGCGCATTGCATTTGAACAATCTTAGCGATAATCGCCGCTAATGCCGTATAAATTGCCGCGTTGATGTCGCAGCCAAACAAAGTACAAAAAGCTCCGCAACCAAAGCCCGCCGATAAAACGGTTAGCCAATGCGGATAGCGCGGACGATTGGCAACGGCTTCAAGCTCTCCTTTAAACTCTTCCAACGTGTAATGCTCGCGAAGTGCCCGCCATGTTAGCCGACTCACTGCCGAAATTATCTTCATGTTGACGGCGTGTTTCGGACACTTCCTGAACGACGTATGCGAATGGTGCTCGTCGCTTATGTTAAGCATTAATGTCGTGTACATTATGTGCAGATGAAATTTTTCGCCGTCAATGCCCATGTACGCCGCAACCCTTTTCATGTCCCGGACAATTTGCGGTGTATCAGCTCCGTTCTCCATGAGCAACTGCCCAACCGTCAAGATAAGCTCCGCTTTCTTTCCGATTTCGGCGAATGCCTCGCGCAGTAGTTCGCGTTGTTCCTCGTAATAAGTTTTAAAATCTTCTTCTTGCATAAAAAATCCTCCCTGCGCCGATTATAGCATACGAGAGAGGATTTTTATTCACTGCAAAAAAATTTTAGTAGAGACCGCTCGGAGCCTCGCTGAGATCGATAAAGATATTCTTCTTCTGCGTATAAGCGTTCATGATGAGCTTGTGAGTCTCGCGCCCGATGCCCGACTTCTTGTAGCCGCCAAAAGGCGCGCCGGCTGGTAACTGGTTATAACAATTAAGCCACATGCGCCCCGTCTCGATTGCGCGAGCCACACGCAACGCCCGATTGATGTCCTGCGTCCATACAGCTCCGCCCAAGCCATACTCGCTATCGTTAGCTTGCTTGATGACTTCTTCTTCGTCGTGGAACTTGATGACGACTGCCACTGGTCCGAAAATTTCTTCGCAGGCAACGCGCATGGAATTATTCACATCGGCAAGCAACGTGGGCTGCATGAACGCGCCGTTCTCGCCGCCTTCGACTTTAGCCTTTGCGCCGCCTGTAATGACTTGTGCACCTTCCGCCTTGCCAATCTCAACGTAATTCAAAATCTTTTCGAGCTGACGATTGTCAATCTGCGAACCCATTTGCGTATCGGCTTCCCACGGCAGACCGACTTTGACAGATTCAAACTTAGCTTTGAGCGCGGCGACGAACTTATCATAAATCGTATCCTGCACGAAGATACGCGAGCCCGCGCAACACACTTGCCCTTGATTGAAGAGGATACCGAGGCACGCGCCGTCAATCGCCTTGTCGAAGTTGCAATCTTCAAAGTAAATGTTAGCAGACTTGCCGCCGAGTTCTAACGTCGCGGGAATGAGTTTATCAGCCGCTGCCTTAGCCACAGAGTAGCCGACTTCCGTTGAGCCCGTGAACGCAAGCTTGCTTATGTCGGGGTGGTCAAGGAGATATTGTCCGGTCTTGCCGCCGCTACCCGTGACGATGTTAAGGACACCTGCGGGCAGTTCCTTTTCGATAAGCTTCATGAGTTCGAGGACGCTAAGTGATGTCGTGCTTGACGGCTTAAAGACAATGCAGTTGCCCGTTGCCAAAGCCGGAGCCAACTTCCACGCCGCCATAAGGTATGGGAAATTCCAAGGGACAATCTGTCCGACGACGCCGATTGGCTCGTTAAGGATAAGGCTCAAGGTATTTTCGTTGATGACGCTTGCAGAACCTTCTTCAGAGCGAATGACGCCCGCGAAGTAGCGGAAGTGGTCGGAGCCCATCGGAATATCAATGTTCATAGTCTCGCGAATGGGCTTGCCGTTGTCGAGCGTCTCAATCATTGCAAGATGCTCTTTGTTCGCGTCGATGATGTCGGCGATTTTAAGAAGAATGGTTGCGCGTTCGGTGATTGAAGTTTTCTTCCACGCGGGGAAGGCTTTCCACGCCGCCTTAACAGCGTCGTCAACGTCCTGCTTGCTACCGGCGCGGCAACTTTGCACATGAATTCGCCGTTCGCCGGATTGTACACGTCGAAGGTCTTGCCGTCCTCAGCGTCGCGCATTTGCCGTCGATGTAGAGTTGATAGCTGTCCTGCCAAATTTTCTTCGGAACCGATGCCATAGAAGAATCCCTCCCAAATGAATTTGCATACATTATACAGCATTGAAGTTATATCCTGTCAAGAAGAATTTCAATCAGCGCAAATGATTTTACTTTTTTATAACCGCGTGTTATAATCGCCTGCAATTTATTGAAGGGAGACTTTTGAAAGTATATGGGCAAAAAAATGAAGACGATGGACGGCAATCAGGCGGCGGCGTATATCTCTTACGCATTCACGGACGTTGCCGCAATTTATCCTATCACACCTTCCTCGCCTATGGCTGAAGACGTTGATAACATGGCGGCTAAAGGCGTCAAAAATATTTTCGGACAGAAAGTCCGTTTGGTTGAAATGCAATCGGAAGCGGGCGCGGCAGGTACCGTTCATGGTTCACTGCAAGCGGGCGCACTCACCACGACTTACACGGCGTCGCAAGGTTTCTTGCTGATGATTCCGAACCTTTATAAAATCGCAGGCGAAATGCTTCCTGGCGTCTTTCATGTATCTGCGCGGGCATTGGCTACGTCGACGCTTAGCATCTTCGGCGATCATCAAGACGTTATGGCGGCGCGGCAAACCGGTTGCGCAATGTTCGCCGAGTCAAGCGTTCAAGAAGTTATGGACTTGTCGGCAGTGGCTCATCTTGCCGCTATCAAAGGGCGCATTCCGTTTATAAACTTCTTCGACGGTTTTCGCACGTCGCACGAGATTCAAAAGGTCGAGATGATTGACTACGCTGACCTTGCTAAGCTCTTGGATTATGACGCGGTAAACGCCTTCAGACGCAACGCGCTCAATCCCGACCACCCTGTCATGCGCGGCACGGCGACTAATCCCGACGTTTATTTCCAAGTACGCGAGACCGTTAATAATAATTATAATAAACTTCCCGACCTCGTCGAAGAGATTATGGCGGAGCTTGGAAAAGTAACGGGGCGCGTTCATCACGTGTTCGACTACTTCGGAGCACCCGACGCTGAGCGCGTTATTGTCGCGATTGGTTCGGGCTGTCAAACGGCTAATGAGGCGGCGGCTTACCTCAACGCTAAAGGCGAAAAAGTCGGCGTTGTAAGCGTGCATTTGTATCGTCCATTCAGCGTCAAACACTTCATTAACGCCATTCCGAAGACCGTTAAGAAAGTCGCCGTCCTTGACCGCACAAAGGAAAGCGGTGCTCCCGGCGAGCCACTTTATCTCGATGTTAAGAGCGCGTTTTATGATTCTGATATTAAACCCGTTGTCATCGGCGGACGTTTCGGACTCGGCGGCAAGGACACTACGCCCGACCAAATGCTTGCGATATTCGACGAGCTTAAGAAAGATTTTCCGCTCAACGGATTCACTATCGGCATAAATGACGACGTATCAAATAAATCACTCGCGGCGACTCATCAAGACGTTGACTTGACGCCCGAAGGCACGACGGCTTGTAAGTTTTGGGGTCTCGGCTCTGATGGCACAGTCGGCGCGAACAAGTCCGCGATTAAAATCATCGGCGACAATACAAATCTCTACGCGCAGGCTTATTTTGCTTACGACTCCAAAAAATCCGGCGGCATCACGATGAGCCACCTTCGTTTCGGCAAAAGCCCGATAACCTCGCCTTATCTTATTAACAAGCCCGACTTCGTGAGTTGTTCGCAGAAAAGCTACGTCAACAATTACAATCTGATTGCGGGTCTGAAACGCGGCGGCACCTTCCTTTTGAATACTGATTGGAATGTCGAAGAGCTTAGCAAACATCTTCCAGCCTACATGAAACGCTACATTGCGAAGAACGAAATTAATTTCTACACCGTCAACGCCGTTAAGATTGCGGGCGAGCTTGGACTCGGCGGACGCTTTAACATGGTAATGCAAGCGGCGTTCTTCAAGCTTACGAATATCATTAAGCTTGACGAGGCTGTTAAATATCTCAAAGACGCTGTTGAGAAGTCTTACGGCGCGAAGGGGCAAAATATCGTCGACATGAACTGCGGCGCGATTGACCAAGGCATTACGGCTTTGCATAAGGTTGAAGTTCCTGCCGATTGGGCGGACGCTCAAGACGAAGAAAAAATTTCGGCGGACGTTCCAAAGTTCATCAGCGACATTCAAAACGTCATGAACCGTCAAGAGGGCGACGAATTGCCCGTTAGCAAGTTCGTTGAGTTGGCGGACGGCACGTTCCCTGTCGGCGGCACGGCTTACGAGAAACGCGGCACGGCTATCAAAGTTCCCGCGTGGGATAAATCAAAATGCATCGGCTGCAATCAATGTTCGTTCGTCTGTCCGCACGCGGCGATTCGTCCGATTCTCACGACCGAAGACGAACTTAAAAATGCGCCCGAAGGTTTCGAGAGTATCCCGTCAAAAATTTCTCGCGGCGCGTACAATCTTACAATCGCCGTTTCGACTATGGACTGCCTCGGTTGCGGAAACTGCGCGCAGGTTTGTCCGAAGCAAGCGTTGACTATGGTTAAATACGACGACGCGGCGAAGGCTCGCCAAAAAGTTTTCGATTACGGAATGAAAGTTTCTCCGAAAAATAATCCGACGAAGAAGACGACGGTCGTCGGCAGTCAATTCGAGAAGCCGCTGTTCGAGTTCAGCGGCGCGTGCGCGGGTTGCGGCGAAACTCCTTACGCAAAACTTTTGACGCAACTTTTCGGCGATAGAATGATGATTGCCAACGCGACGGGCTGTTCGTCGATTTGGGGAGCCTCCGCGCCCGCTATGCCCTATACAAAGAATATTTTCGGCAGAGGTCCCGCTTGGGGCAACTCACTTTTTGAAGATAATGCCGAATACGGGCTTGGAATGTTCTTGGGCGTCAAAGCTGTGCGTGAAACTCTCGCTTCCGACGTTCAAAAGGCTCTTGAACTCGAAATTTCCGACGAACTTAAAGCCGAACTTAAAAATTGGCTTGATAATCGCGATATAAGCGAAAATACTCGCGAACGCGCCGATAAGTTGGCGGCGGTGCTTGAGGCTCAACGCGGCGACGATTCTTTACTCAATAAGATTTATAATAACCGTGACTTCTTCGTTAAGCGTTCACAATGGATATTCGGCGGTGACGGTTGGGCTTATGATATTGGCTACGGCGGACTGGATCACGTGTTAGCAAGCGGCGAAGACGTTAATATTTTCGTTTTCGACACTGAAGTTTATTCAAATACCGGCGGACAAGCCTCAAAAGCCACTCCCGCCGCCGCTATTGCCCAATTTGCCGCCACAGGCAAGAAAACTAAGAAAAAAGACTTGGGAAAAATGGCGATGAGCTATGGTTATGTCTATGTCGCGCAAGTTTCTATGGGTGCAGACCAAAATCAGCTGCTTAAAGCCATTACCGAAGCCGAAGCTTATCCTGGTCCGTCGCTGATTATCGCTTATTCGCCCTGTATCAATCACGGAATTAGAAAAGGCATGGGTTCAAGCCAGTTGGAAGGCAAATTAGCCGTTCAGTGCGGTTATTGGGCGAATTGGCGGTATAATCCCGTCACTAAAAAGTTCACTTTGGACAGCAAAGAACCCGATTTCGGCAAGTTCCAAGAATTTTTGATGGGCGAAGTCCGTTATTCCTCGCTTAAACGTAATTTCCCCGACGCCGCGCAGGAATTGTTTGAAAAAACTCAACGCGACGCCGAAGACCGCATTAACGGCTATAAAATTCTCGCGGGCAAGTAATTCGGCAGGATTTTTAATCGCAAAATCAAAATGGTTGGCGTTTTTTACCACGTCAGCCAATTTTTTTTGTATATTGCTCCTTTGCATGATATAATTTGCGTCGAAAGGTGATGATTGCTATGGCAACCACAGATGAACGAGTTGATAAGCTCGAAACGCGATTTTCGACGCTCGAACAGCTATTCGCAACAACAATGGCTAAAGTTGATTCGCTTGCTGAAGAGGCAAAACAACAACGCGAAGATATTAGACGGTTGCAAGACAGGCAAGACGCTGACAGAAAAGCACTTGAAGAAAAAATCGACAGACTCGGCGATAAAATTCAAAATATGGTTATCGCAGCGGTTGTCGGATTCGGAGCGATAGTTTTTGCCGCAGTTTCGACATTGAAGTAAGTAACTCGGCAGGATTTTTAATCATAAAATCGAAATGGTTAGCGTTTCTCAGACGTTAGCCATTTTTCTTTGCAAAAAAGGAGTTATGAGCATGAAAAAAATTATCGTGATACCCGGCGACGGCATAGGGCAGGAAATTACCGCCTCCGCCGTCAAAGTCCTTAAAAAAGTCGATGAAAAGTTCAATATCGGCTTAAAATTCGATTATCGCGACGCGGGCGGCACTTCCTACGAGAAATTCGGCACTCCGCTGACTGATGAGGCACTTGACGCTTGCAAAAATGCTGACGGCGTACTTTTCGGCGCGGTCGGTGGTAAAAAATGGGACAATTTGCCCGTAAATCTGCGCCCCGAAAAAGCTATCTTCGGCTTGCGTAAAGGTTTGGGACTGTTCGCGAATCTGCGCCCTACAAAAGTTTATCCCGAACTGATAAATTCGTCGCCGCTTAAGCCTGAACTCGTCGGCGGTTGCGATTTATTGATTGTTCGCGAACTTGTCGGCGGAATTTACTTCGGAAAGCGTTGCGAATCGGAATTTATTGACGGAATCGAGCAAGCTTGGGACACCGAGATTTATTCCGTGCCCGAAATCGAACGAATCACTAAGCTTGCCTTCGAGACGGCTAAAATTCGTCGCGGCAAAGTGACTTCCGTCGACAAGGCTAACGTCTTAGCGGCAAGTCGTCTGTGGCGCAAAGTTGTCGTCGACGTGGCTAAGGACTTCCCAGACGTTGAATTGAATCATCTTTACGTTGACAACGCCGCTATGCAACTCGTCCTTAACCCGGAGCAGTTCGACGTTATTGTCACGAACAATATTTTCGGCGATATTTTGAGTGATGAGGCTTCAGTTATCGGCGGGTCGATTGGTTTAATGCCCAGCGCGTCGATTGGCGAACTTACGAGCCTTTACGAGCCGATTCACGGTTCCGCGCCCGATATTGCCGGAAAAGACATTGCAAATCCGATGGGAACGATTTTAAGCGCGGCAATGTTGCTTCGATACAGCTTGAACGAAGAAATTGCCGCAAAAGCTATTGAAAATGCTATTGATAAGACTTTGGCGGACGGTTGGCGCACCGCTGACATTTACACTGACGGCTTTAAGAAGGTCGGCACCACGCAAGCAACTGAAATTATCTGCAGCAACCTTTGATATAAAAAAATTAAGAGCGGCGATAAAAGTTCGTCGCTCTTTTTTGTTGCGTCAAAGAATTGCTTTAGCTTTTAGGCTGAATCGTGCCGTCTTGGTAAGCCTGCAATAATTTATGCAAGCCAATGATTTCTTGACGAATTCCTTGCCCGTGGTCGGTGTCGCCAATCGTCATGCGCCGCGAAAGAATTTCAACCGTTTCCGTCGTCGACTCAATGTCTTTATTCTCAGCAAGCGCAAGTTTAACGTCGGCAATGTTCTGGTGGCGTAGCAGTCTCAAGCCGCGCGAATTAGATATGAGGGTATAACCTGAAATACCGGTCTTCTCGTGATAAGGCGTGCTGAATCCGCCGTCGATGACAAGAGCCTTGCCGCCCGCCTTAATCGGCGTTTCGCCCTTGCGCACGCGAACAGGAACATGCCCGTTGATAATGTGTCCTTGCCGAGCGTCAAGCCCGAATTCTTCCAAAATCTTATCGCAAATCGCCTCGTCGTCAATCAAGTTATAATACGGGTCGGCAGGCTCCTTCCACGTCTCCTTATCCTCAACGAATGCCCGCTCGAAGGTCTTAAACTCTCTGCCGGCTATCGGCGACAACAATCCGCACCAAAGGAAGTACATAAAGTCTACATCGTTTTGCTGGCGTTCGTAGTAGGCTCGACGCGCTCGCTTGTCCACGTAATCAAAATAATTCTTGCCGCTGTAAGTCTCGCCCTCGAACGAAATTTTTTTGAACGCGCCGTCCTCCTCAAGTGGAACGTTCGCATGGAAAAGCAAGTTGCCGTTGTGGCAGGTGTAGACGCTACCTTTTTTGTAAAGATAATCGACGTGCATTTGAAGATTCGCGCTCTCCATGAAGTTCGTCTTCAAGCCCGAAATAATTTCCTGTTCGTCGTCCGTCAAGGCGCAAGGGTCGGAGCGGTCAATCGTGGGGAAGTCGCCTTTAAGCTTGTGAGCCTGCCCGCCGATTGTAAGCGTCATGTCGTCGAAATTAATCTTGTCCAGTAGCAGTCGCGAATCCATTTTGAAATCGGAGTTGCGGCGAATCAGTTGCCCTTCAAGCTTGAACATCATCATCAAGCTTGCGAGTTCGGCGGCGCGCAATGGATTTTCATTCGGATAGAGTTTCGACGCGAAGACGGTCAGCGGGCGCAAGCTTATTCCGTAGCCGCGTTCCAAAACGTCGGTGTTGTTGTAGTGCAATGAGTTCCGCACGACCGCCGCGATACAAACTTCACTGCCCAACGCCGCGCCCATCCAAAGCACATCATGATTGCCCCATTGTATGTCGACCTCTTCGGGATAATTCATCAGCAGATTTAAAATCGCATCGGGTCTGTCGCCTCTGTCGAAGAAGTCGCCGACCAAATGCAAACGATGAATCGCCAGCCGCTTAACCAGTATCGTGAACGCACAAATAAAATCTTCGCTGCTTTGTATCTCGACGATTGAGCTTAAAAGTTTTTCGTAATAAATCTTCTGCGCCTCGTCGTATTCGGGATAGGTGTTGAGCAATTCCAATATGACTGTCTCGTAACTGCTCGGAATAAGCTCGCGCAATTTGAACGACGGATATTTATAGCCCATGAACTTCGACAGCTTAACCAGCCGCGATAAATTTATTCTGTACCACGCGGCGGAAGCTCGCCCGTTAGATTTAATCTGCGCGATTTTTTCTTTGGGATAATAAATCAGCGTGCAGAACTCAGCAATTTCATCTTCGCTAAGCAAATCGCCAAAGATATAATCGACCTTCTCGCGAATGACGCCAGAACAGTTATTGATTATGTGCAAGAATAAATCGTACTCGCCATGCAAGTCGCTCATGAAATGTTCGGTGCCCTTCGGCAAATACAATCGCGATTGCAAGTAAACCAACTTTTCGTAAATGGATTCCTTCGTCGGGTACTTCTCCGAAAGAATTCGCATTAAGCTCGCCGCAAAGTCGTAATCTTGATTCATGTACACCACTCCTTACCAGTTTTTAGATTTGTGCCAGAAACTCGGACTGAACAACGCAAGCACCGTGAATATCTCCAAGCGGCTAAGGAACATGAACCCGCACGCGCAAAACTTGCTGAGGCTTGGCAGTAAGTTGTAACCACTCGTCGCGCCTTCAATGCCAAAGCCCGGTCCCACACTCGCCATCGTCGATACACTAACGCTTATTGCGTTTACAAAGTCAATGCCGTCGAACATCATCACCGCCGCGAACAATATATCAAGCACCACGACCGCAAAGAAAAATTTCGCCGCACCATAGATAATGTCTTCGTCAATCGGTCGCCCGCTCAACGTCACGTTGCTTATCAAGTTCGGGTGAAGCTTTTGACGGACTATCAACGCGACGAACTTAAACAGCAGAATAATTCGCGCAACCTTCAAGCCGCCCGCCGTCGAACCCGCACAGCCCCCAAGGAACATCGTCATTAACAGGAAAGCTTTACTTATCGGCGGATACGTGTCGAAGTCGTGAGCAACAAAACCCGTCGTCGAACTCAAGCTCGCCACGTGAAACACCGCCGACCTTATCGCGGTCTCAAGGTCTGTGCCCATCTCAAAGAATAAATCCGTTGCAATGACAGCCGCCGCCACCGTGATTATCACTAAGTACGTCTTAAACTCGGTGTTCTTTATAATCACGCCAACGCCCTTTCGACACGCCAAAGCATACATCGCGAAGCTACCACTGGACACAACCATAAAGAACGCCATGCAGTATTCTAAGTAAGCGTTGCCGTATTCAGCTACAGTTCCGTTATAGACGCCGTAACCGCCCGTAGCAATCGTCGTCATCGCGTGATTAACTGCAACGAACGGACTTAAGCCGCAAAGGAAGTAACTGCCCGCGCAGATAACAGTCAACGCTACGTAGATTGCGAAGAGAGCTTTGGCATTGTCACGGATACGCGGCATTTGTCGTTCCTTAGTCGGACCAGTCGTCTCGGCTTTTAGTATATACATGCCGCCGCGCCCAAACTGTGACATCAGTGCCATAAAGATTACTACAATCCCTAAGCCGCCGAACCAATTCGACATGCTCCGCCATAAAAGAATACTGCGCGGCAAAATTTCTACGTCCTCAATGACAGTTGCGCCCGTCCCGCTGAAGCCCGAAAACGATTCAACAAGACTATCAAGCAAGTTCAGATAGCCGCCCGCGAAGTATGGCACGAGTCCAAGTATCGAGATGAGCAACCAGCCTAAACCCGTTATCGCAATGCCCTCGCGTATGCCAACGTTGTCTTTGTCCTGCAGTCCGCCGAAGCGTTCAAGTTCAAACGTCGCCGCCAAGCACAGGAAGATTGACAGCAGGAACGCC
>CAMNLS010000018.1 GCA_946543495.1 uncultured Selenomonadales bacterium
TCGCTAAGGTTCGGTTTGGAAGACGGCAAGACCCGCACAACGGACGAGGTCGCCAAAATGTTTAAAGTCAACGGCGACAATGTTAAGACAGTCGAGGCAAAGGCGTTGCGCAAGCTCCGCCATCCAAATTGCTCGGCGAAACTCAGAGATTTTTATTGACGCCTGAAAAAAACTTGAAAAAAGCCTTTGCATTTTATAAAGTGCTGTGATAGAATGAACGCGCTTTATGAAAAGCAATCCTAATTCGGAAGGGCGATTATTTATGATAGTGATGGAATGGATAAAGAAACTGACGGATATAATCATGCCACTCGAACCACCAGAAGAATACGAAGAGGTCAAAGAAACTAAAAAAGCTGAAGTAAAATCTGAAGAGCCTAAGCAACCAGCGCAGGACAATCAACCTAGTCAACCTGCCCCGCAGACTTTCCAAGCGGAAAAGCAAGCGATAGGCATCGGACAAAACTTCAGCGGCGGTTCAATGAAATTTACGCATACTGGCGGCATGGTAAGCACTTCAGATAACGGCGTAACGAGTATGGGCGGCGTCCGCTATGAGGCTTACAATAACGGCAGTTCGGATCCTTCCGTAAGACCAAGCCTTGCAGTTGTTAAGACTCCTCAACTCACAATGAAAATCTACGCGCCGACAAAGTATGATGACCAAATTAAGCAGATAGCCGACGACCTTTTGAAGCACAACGCGGTTATCGTGAATTATGAAGGCGTCGACGAAATCGAACAACAGCGAATCGGCGACTTTGTTATCGGTGCTGTATATATGATTGACGGACGGGCGGAAATGGTTTCAAACAAAATCGTTCTGTACGTGCCGCAGGGTATTGATTATGAGAGTGCGGCCGCGAGAATTCCCATGCGTCGTTATAATTGAGGAGCGAGGCTAAAAAGTTAATTAACGCCATAATAAAAAGCGGGCACTGCAAAGGTTGCCTGCTTTTTATTTAGAACAGGTGATGATATGAGAGACGAATATTTAACGCAAGACCGCGCGCCACTTCTTGAGGCGTTGACGAAAATGAAGGCGGCAAGGCTCGTGCCCTTCGACGTGCCTGGACATAAACGCGGGCGCGGCAATCGTGAGCTTGCGGACTTCCTTGGGCAAGCGTGCCTTGATGTTGATGTAAATTCAATGAAGCCGCTGGATAATCTTTGCCACCCCGTCAGCGTGATTCGCGACGCGGAAATTTTAGCGGCGGAGTCATTCGGGGCGGCGCATAGTTTCTTTATGGTCGGCGGAACAACTTCGGCGGTGCAAGCGATGATTCTTTCCACGTGCAAGCCGGGCGATAAAATCATCTTGCCGCGCAACGTTCACCGCTCGGCGATTAACGCGCTGATTCTGTGTGGAGCCGTGCCCGTCTACGTTAATCCGCAAGTCGATGACCGCTTAGGAATTTCTTTAGGCATGAAGGTCGAGGAAGTCATTGACGCGATAAAAAATAATCCCGATGCTAAGGCGGTCTTGGTAAACAATCCGACTTACTACGGGATTTGCTCCGACATAAAGACGATAACGCAGGTTGCGCACGCGCACGGCATGAAACTTCTTGCAGACGAGGCACACGGCACGCATTTTTATTTCAATGATAAACTTCCGCCCTCTGCGATGAGCGTCGGCGCAGATATGGCGGCGGTCTCAATGCACAAGTCCGGCGGTTCATTAACGCAAAGTTCATTGCTGTTGACGGGCAAGGACATTAACGCGGGCTACGTTCACCAGATTATAAACCTCACGCAGTCGACGAGCGGTTCTTATCTGCTGATGGCGAGCCTGGACATTTCGCGACGCAACTTAGCTCTGCGCGGCTCTGAAATCTTTGACAAAGTGATTGAGCTTGTCGAATACGCCCGCGACGAAATAAACTTCCTCGGCGGCTGGTATGCTTACGGCAAGGAGCTTGCGGACGGCGGAGCGGTCTATGACTTCGACACGACGAAACTTTCAATCTTCACGCGAGCAGTTGGCTTGGCGGGCGTTGAAGTCTATGACATTTTGCGCGACGAATACGATATTCAACTTGAGTTCGGAGACATTGCCAACGTCTTGGCTTATGTTTCCGTCGGCGACCGCGTCAAGGACATTGAACGGCTCGTCAGTGCATTGGCGGACATTAAGCGCATTTATCGTAAAGACCCTTCGCGCCTGATGAAGGTTGAGTACATTGACCCGATTGTCGACGCCGCACCGAAGGACGCATTCTACGCCGATAAAATTTCTCTGCCGCTTAACGAGACTGTCGGCAAGACGGCGGCTGAATTTTTAATGTGCTATCCTCCGGGCATTCCGATACTTGCGCCAGGCGAACGAATCACGCAAGAGATTTTAGATTATGTCCGCTACGCAAAGCGCAAGGGTTGTCAGATGACCGGCCCCGAAGATATGACGATTCAACGCTTACAAGTCATGGCTTAAGGAATTCTTGCCGCAAGTATGCAATCGTGCCTTTGAGTTCGCGAATATCGCCGCGCAGTTTCTCAATACTTCTATCAAGCAGAATCAATTTGCGTTCTTCGCGTTCGATTTGTTCGCGCATGTTTTTATTGTAACGTTCGCGGTCTCGTTGCTCAGCGTGAAGCTCGCGAATTCTTTTTTTTATATCGTTCATGATAATCACCGCAGGGATTTTATCACAGCTTAGGAGGTTTGTTAAATGGAGCTTTGGTTCAGTGAGCAGCACACGCCTAACGTCCGCTTTTCGTTGAAGGTCGACAAGCAACTTTTCAGCGAGACCAGCGAATTTCAACGCGTAGATATTTTTGACTCGTCGGAGTTCGGGCGAATTCTCGTGCTTGACGGGCGAATCATGATAACTGAGCGCGACGAATTTATTTATCACGAAATGATTACGCATGTGCCGATGTGCGTCAATCCCAACGTCAAGAAAGTTTTACTCGTGGGCGGCGGCGATGGCGGCTCGGCTCGTGAGCTTTTGAAGTACGACACGATAGAAAAGATTGACCTTGTGGAAGTTGATGAGACTGTCGTCCGTGCGTGCAAGAAGTTCATTCCGCAGACCGCCGCTTGCCTCGACAATCCGCGCGTGGAAATTTTTTTTGCTGACGGCTTGAAGTTCATACGCCGCAAGACTGATGAATACGATTTGATTATCGTTGACTCGACTGACCCTTTCGGTGTGGGCGAAGGTCTCTTTACTAAAGAATTTTACGGCAACTGCTTCAACGCTCTGCACGAAGGCGGAATCATGGTTAATCAGCACGAGAATCCGTTTTACTCTCTCGACGCCGCCGCCATGCAACGCGCCCATAAACGGCTGGCGACTTCATTTCCAGTCGTGCGCGTCTATCAAATACACATTCCTACCTATCCGGCGGGGCAATGGCTATTCGGGTTCGCGTCGAAGAAGTTCCACCCGACTAACGAAGTCAACTTCGCCCGCTGGAATGCTCTTAACCTGCAGACGATGTACTACAACACACGGATTCACGTTGGAGCCTTCGCCCTGCCCACCTACGTTATAAAAACTCTTCGCGCCGCAGAATAACCATTTGCCAAAAGAATTCAGCGCAGGTATAATAACGCGGTTACGAAAGGAGGCAACGTGGACGTTGCCTCCAGTGATCGCGGCGGACTCGTCGATACAGTCGAGGCTGGTTTCCGCGTTCGTACGCAACGCATGCGCATTGCTAGCATTTCCGATTAAAGGAGGAAAAATTTTTGACTAATGATGTAATGATTATTAATGCGTTCGTGCTGTATATCGGCTTGATGATGGCGATTGGCGTCTACTATTACCGCCACACAAAGAACATGAGCGATTACTTCCTTGGCAACCGCAAGCTCGGCGCGTGGGTCACGTCGCTTAGTGCTGAGGCGTCCGATATGAGCGGCTGGATGCTTATGGGCGTTCCGGGCTTCGCGTACCTCGCCGGACTCAACGCGGGCTGGATTGCTATCGGCATTGCGAT
Organism: uncultured Selenomonadales bacterium; assembly: GCA_946543495.1. Classification (GTDB taxonomy): domain Bacteria; phylum Bacillota; class Negativicutes; order Selenomonadales; family Selenomonadaceae; genus Quinella. The sequence continues at coordinate 3,949 of CAMNLS010000018.1, forward strand.
TGGCACGTGGGCTAACTGGCACTTTGTAGCGGCGCGGCTCCGTCAATACACTGAACTTGCTGGCAACTCGTTGACGCTCCCCGAATTCCTGCAGAATCGCTACAAGGATACAAGCAACTTACTACGAATCGTCCCCGCAATTTTTATTCTGATATTCTTTATCCTGTACACGTCGTCGGGATTCGTGGCAGCGGGCAAGCTCTTTGAAACGGTCTTCGGTATGCCCTTCCAATACGCAATCTTCCTCGGCGCAAGCTCGGTCGTCTTCTACACGCTTATTGGCGGCTTCCTCGCAGTCAGTCGCACGGACTTTATTCAAGGCGTCATGATGTTCTTTGCAATCTTAATCGTTCCAATCTGCGCGGCGATGAGTTTGGGCGGCTTCGGCGAAACGGTCTCGGCAATCGCAGCTTATAAAGAGTCGATGTTCCAACCGCTCACTAAGCCCGACGGCTCGGCAATGGGCGCGATTGAATTAATATCGTTGCTGGCTTGGGGTATCGGCTACTTCGGACAGCCGCATATCTTAGTTAGGTTCATGGCTATCAAGTCGACGAGCGAACTGCCTCAAGCAACACGCATTGCGATGACGTGGGTTATCTTGAGCTTAGCGGCGGCGGTTGCTATCGGCATGGTCGGCACGGTCTACTTAACGACACCGCTTGAAGGCACGAACTCTGAAACTGTCTTCCTGCTCATGACGAATCAACTTTTCCCGCCGATAATTGCCGGCTTAATGTTAAGTGCGGTGCTCGCGGCTATCATGTCAACTGCCTCAAGTCAACTGCTCGTCGCGGCGTCGGCGTTTGCGCAAGACTTTTATAAAACATTGATTCGCAAAGACGCTGAACAAGGCGAACTCGTTTGGATATCGCGTGCATCGGTCTTAATCATCGCGTCAATCGCAGTGTTCCTCGGCTTCAATCCCGATAGCTTTATCCTCGACATGGTGGCATATGCTTGGGCGGGCTTCGGCGCGGCGTTTGGTCCTGTCGTGCTGATGAGTCTGTTTTGGAAACGCACAACTCGTCGCGGCGTCATCGCGGGAATAATCGTCGGCGGCGTCACGGTTCTTGCATGGAAACAATTTGAACTCTTCGGGCTGTATGAAATTGTTCCTGGCTTCCTCTTCGCGCTGATTGCTATTTATCTTGTTAGTAAGTTCGACGACGAACCTGACCGCGAAATTTTAGAGACGTTCGACAAAGTTGGTCAAAGCAGGATTTAAGTCATGAAGAAAATTTTTATCGGCGTGCTAAGTTTAATCTGTTTGACGTGCGCGGGCTGTCTTCAAGCAAACTTCGACATGATAATCACGAACGAAGGCGCAGTCATTCAGCACAGCAAGTTCATCGGCAATCCTCTTGTGATTCGGCAGATTGAAGACTGGAAGACTAACAACGAACAGCTCAATCCCGACGTGAAAGCTAATCAAATCGTTGAAGGCGACCTGCGCGGCTACGAGTTCACGAATAATTATCCTGACATTGAAACTTTCGCGAGGTCGGCGGGCGATTTGCATAAAGCCAACGCAGGCAAGAACAAAGGCATTTCTCGACGCAAGGGCTGGTTCTTCGACAGCTACGACTTCGATTTTTGTTGGACGAATCCGCCGCTGAACATTCCGTCTGAAGCCGAATTCATGACGCAGACGGCGTTTAACGGTGTCGCGTTTGAATTCACACTTCAACTGCCCTACGCCCCCGAAAGTCATAACGCTGATAATTTTTCAAGCGACGGGAAGTTTCTTAGATGGAACTTAGCTCCGGTGTTAATTCACGGCGGCGAAAAGTATATGAACGTTCGCTTCAAGCTTTGGCATCACGATAAAATTTTCTTGACGGCGATAATTGAACTGCTACTTCTGGCGGCGACGATATTTTTCTTTATCAAAGCCCGCGCAGAGGAATCAGAGAGCCTCGCCGAAGATTTACGGTTCAAGCGCAATGTGTTTGCGGGCTTGTCGATTGCGTTAGCGACGGTCGCGGCGTATTTACTGCTCATGCCCGTCACGTTCAACTCTTCCGATATAATTTCGCTTGCAATTTAAAGCGCGCTGTGATAAACTTCCACAGCTGTAAAAAATTTTATAAGGAGGTGCTTGACTTGCCGAACATCAAATCATCGATTAAAAGCATGAGGGTCGACGCTAAACGCCGCGCCCGTAATATTTCTGAGAAAACACGCATGAAGAAGGCTCAAAAGCTCGTCTTAGCGGCAGTTGCGGCTGGCGATGCAGCTGAGGCTCAAAAACTTCTTCCGGCAGCTCATAAGGCTATCGACCAGGCGGCAGCTAACAATACGATTCATAAGAACGCGGCCGCTCGTAAAAAGTCAAAGCTCACGTTGAAAGTCAACGCTGTTACGGCTTAAAAAAAAACCTCAGAACTCATCACGAGCTCCGAGGTTTTTTATTTGCGTCAACGGTCTACCTAGCCGACAATCGCAGTGACCAGCCAAATTGCAATCGGAATGGTGACGAACGCAATCCCGATAAAGTCAATGTAAACGCCCGTTTTAATCATCTTAGTAATCGGAACGTAGCCGCTGGCGTAAACAATGGCGTTCGGCGGCGTGGAGACCGGCAACATAAATCCGAGCGACGCACTAAGCGCAATGCCGACTGACACCGGAACCGGGCTAAGTCCTGCGGCAACCGCAATGGTTATCGCAATCGGACCAATCATGTTGGTTGCGGCAGTGTGGGAAGTCAATTCGGACAAGAGCAGGGCTAACACCGAGAATATCGCGACCAACGCGACTTGAGAGGCAGAACCGCCCATAGCATCAACAATTAAATCGCCGAGCCACTTCGATAAGCCCGTTTTATACATCATGCCGCCCATAGCCAAGCCGCCGCCGAAAAGAATCAGCGTGCCCCACTCAATTCCGGCAGATGCTTCCTTCCAACTGATTGTGAATTCGCGCTTCTTGAAGTTCACAGGCAACAGGAACAGCAAGAGCGCGCCCGCCATCGCCGCAATCGCTTCGGGAAAAAGTTTATTGTACATTTTCAAAATCGGACTCGTATCGCCCAAGAAAATATTCATGAAACCAGGTGCTATCCACAGAATGACGGCAACCATAAACGCAAACAACGTATTCTTTTGCGCACGCGTCCACGAGCCGAGTTCAGAAACTTTTGAGCGGATAAATTCTTCTGCACCGTCGATTCTGTCCACGTCAGGCGGGAACATTTTCGACAAGACGACGTAAGCGATTATGAAGTAGAAGAACATCGCGCAGAAACCCCAAATCATCCACTCGAAGAAGGACACGTGAATATTTTCCATTGTTCCAAGGAAACCAATCATTATTAAGTTAGGAGGCGTGCCAATCGGAGTCAAGACGCCGCCGATTGACGCCGAATAAGCCGTCATGAGCATTAAGCCCGTCGCGTATTTGTACTCTGATAAATCAATCTCGCGCCCGTTGGCAGCCATCATCTCTTTGATTGAGCCAAGCAAGCCTAAAGCTATTGGAAACATCATCGCCGCCGTTGCAGTGTTACTGACCCAGCCGGAGCATAGAGCCGTTGCCAGACCTATTGCTAAAAAAATTCTTCGCGGATTTGAGCCGACCCAACTTCTTGACAACAACCAATAGGCAAAACGTTTATCAAGTCCGTGCATCATCATCGCCTTTGCCAAGATAAAGCCGCCCATGAATAAAAATACTGTTGGATTTGCAAACGCCGCGAAAGCCGTTCCTACAGGAATTGCGCCCGTGATAACTGATAACGTCGGACCGATTAGCGACGTGACTGGGATTGGAACGGGTTCAGTTATCCACCATATCGCGACGAGTACCATGATCGCCAATAATTTGTGAGCTTCAAGCGTCAAAGCGTCTATTGGCGTCAACATGACTGCTATTGCAAAGATAGGACCGAATATTAAACCGAAAGTTCGCCTTCTTCGGTCGAAAGCTTGTTCAGCCTCCTTGATTCTCTTAGCTTCAGCACTCTTGTCTTGCATTTTGATTCGCCTCCTTTTTAGCAGTTTAGCAAATTTTTTCGCATAATCAACTGCAGAAGTCACAGCTTGACAAAAAATTTTTCGGTAAAATATAATCGGGCAAAGGAGGAATGTAAAATGAACTTGAAGGAAATTTTAAAGTTGATGAACGAAATACACTGGCACCGTATGTTGGAGGCGCACCACGATTCAGACCACTTGGATCAACCCGACCTTGAGGCACTTAATCGCGTTATCAACCTTTTGAAAATCTTGAACGAAAGCCGACTTAATGATTCCGTTAAGGTTAGCGAACTGTTAGCGGCGGTCGATATCGAAAAATAAAAAGAAACCGGAGCTTGCGATAAAGTTCCGGCTTTTTTCGTCACGGTGTCACAACAAAGTTGATTTGCATTAAAGCGGGTCTGGCGGCGGCGACGATTGAATCTTTTAGCGAGTTTAACACGCGATTAAGATTAACGGTCTTCGAGCCGTCAAATTTTTGATTAGCACCGTCAACAGTCACGCTCCACGCCTCGACCCACTGCGGCAATCGATAGCTTTGCTCCTTAGGCATAACCTTTATCCTTACGAAGTTCAACTTGTCTTCGGCTAGGGATTTTTCTGGCGTCAAGGTGACTTTAATTAAAAATATTTCTGCCTGCCTGTCGTCCTTGAGCAAACTAACATGCACATCATTTTTATCAAGCGGCGTCCACTCTTCGCCGTCTACCGAGAAAATTTCAATCGCCGTATCGACATCAGATAAATCAATCGGGCAAGCTCCGAGCGGCGGTTCATACTTCCAACTAAACATAAACGACGCCGCCTCATTGAAATTATCAAGCCCGAACTCTTTAACGCCCGCCTCAAGTCCTAAGGTATCATCGGAATAAAAATTTTCAACCTCACCGAGTTCAAAGCTGGAAAAGTCGCTGACCTTCTCCGTTAGGCTCTCCGACAACAAAAGATAAGCCGTGTCGTTCGGAAGGCTTTGACGTTCATTGAACTTGCGCAGGAAGTTTTTGACGATATCATCGCGCCCCGTAATCAACAGGTAGAACGGGCGATAACGTTCGGGGCTATCGAAGGAATTATAAGTGAGCTTCGCGGCATTCAAGCCCACGTCGAAAATTTCGCCGTTGAAAGAATTCCGAATCCCAATGACGGCAACGGCTAAGTGATTCGCAAAAAATTTCTCGCGTAGCTTTTGCGTGACGTTGCTCCAATCGGATTCGCTCTCAAAAAGGTCGGTGATGATTATGGAAAGATGATTTGTATCTGTGCGGTCAATGACGTTGGCAACGGCAGTAATCGCTTCGGTGTAAACGGCGGGCGTCGTGAACTGTCGATAACTTCTGCCGTCAAGCGTGTGAACCTGTTCGCCGAAGCTGTAGAACTTCACGTCGCCCAGCGAGCCGCACAAGTCGCCGAGTAAATCAGGCAATGTAAGATAAACATTGTCCGCCGCTAACGTCGTGAAGCCGCGCATAGAAACAGTCGCATCGAAATAAATATCAGTGTCGACCGTCTCGGAAGTCAAAACCGCCGGCAATGTACCGGGCAACGGCGGCACCGTTTGAACTTGAGTGCCGCAACCGCTTATCAGTGGTGAGATTAAAAGATAAAGAGATGAAAAGAGCAAAAGAACTTTTAATCTTATGCTCTTGTGCTCTTGTAATCTTAAAGAAGCGCAGATTATCAGCAGAAAATTTTTCATCACATAGCCTTAACGGGTATCGGGCCTCTCGACAAAGCGATTGTACCCGTGCGAGCAATCTCGACGATCTCATAATCGCTAAGGACTTCGCAAATGGCGTCGATTTTACTTTGACTGCCCGTAAGCTCAATTACAATGTTTTCGCTGGTTATGTCGACGATTTGCGCGCGGAATATGTCAACAACGCTAACCAGGTCGGCGCGAGTCTGCTTGTTCGCCTTGACCTTAATCATAACGAGTTCGCGTTCAATCGACGGCGACTTGCTAAGGTTGACGATTTTAATCACGTCGATAAGCTTGCTGAGCTGATTAATAACTTGGTCAAGCTCGTTCTCCGATTCGACGCTAACGACGATATTAATTCTCGTGACGGACGGTTCTTCAGTGTAGCCGGCGGAAATGGATTCGATGTTAAAGGCGCGGCGGCTGATAAGTCCTGAAACGTGCGTCAAGACGCCGGGTTTGTTCTCAACCAGGACTGCTAAAAAATATTTCTTCAAGGTAAATCCTCCTCATTATCAAAGATAGCTAATCGGATTGACGCGATTGCCGTTGACGTGAACTTCGTAATGCACGTGAGGTCCTGTGCTGAAGCCCGTCGAGCCCATGTAAGCGATTAATTGCCCGCGCTTGACGTGTTGCCCTGTGCTTACAACGACTTGCGAGGCGTGCCCGTAACGCGTCATGATTCCGTTGCCGTGATCTATATCGACCATGTTGCCGTAGCCGCCCGAATTCCAGCCCGCGTAATCGACAACGCCATCAGCCGTCGCGACAATCGGCGTGCCCATATCGTTAGCAATATCCATGCCTGGATGAAAATCGGTTCCACCCCAACGCAAGCCATAAGGCGAAGTCACAACGCCAGTCGTCGGCCAAATCGACGGAATACGAGCATCAGCCGCGCCGCTACCGCCAACAAGACTAGGGTCGAACGGAAAGGAACCGGGCGCAGGAATCGAACCGGCTGAAGGGATAATCGGCAGACCATTCGAGAAGTCGAATTGAACACTGCCGGAAGGAGCCGCCGTCCAACTGCCCGCGTCGGGGGAATAACCGCTTGCCATTGCCGCGCCGCGTGCTAACTGTTCGCGCTGTTGCTTGAGTTCGTTTTGGAAATCGTTAAGGCTTTCCTTGCGCGTGCTGACTTTGACTTCTAACATGTCCAACGCTTCGGAGACCTTAGCAATGTCCAGCTCTTCAATCGGTCCGCCTTGCCCGTTGTGAACTTCTTCAGCGTCGGGAACACTTGTAGCAGGTTGCTGACCTTCCTTGACCGATTTGATTATCGATTGAATCTTGAGTTCCTGTTCGCTTAGGGCGGGAGCCTCGGCGGGCGGCGTGTCTTCTTTGGGCGGATTTAGTCCCGCTTGTATCCTAAGCTCCTGTTCCTGTTGTGCTAGGTTCTGGATTGTCTCGGAGAGGGTCGCCGCTTTCTTGGATAGGGTTAATAGTTGTTCCTGCCGAAGCTCCGCCGCTTGCTCAATTTCGTTGATTGTCGCGGCGTCGCGTTGCATACGCATTGCGCTGTAAAAGGAAAAAGCCGCCGTCCCGACTAGTAGTAGCCCGCCGATTATCACGCTTGCCACGCCGAATCTAAACATGCCCGACGACAGCTGAATTGTCCTTTCCTTGTCGCCGCCCTTTATGCTGATTGAGTAGATTTCAATCTTGGCGGACGGCTTTAATTCTTTTTCTTCCATAAAAACCTCCTCAACGATTCATAGCTTGCCGAAGAGCCTGTTCCTCTTCCTTAGTTAGCTTATAATTCGCGGTGGTGCGTCCGCCTTCAATGGGTTTGGCGTAACTGCGTTCCGTATCTTGCCCGCAAATCGACGAGAAGACGACGCCATTATTATTCCGGTCGAGAATGGCAACGCACCAACTCAATTGTTGCCCGGTTTGCTCGAAGGCGTCGAAGTGAATCACCGCCACTCTTGCCAGAGAATTGCGCACCAGCTCATCGAGGTTATTAAGCTTGCTGTGGAACTTTTTATTTTCGTTAAGGGCGTCATGAACTTCGGCGGTGTGTTCGGCGAGCATTCGTTCAATACTCATATCCTCCGCGCCCATCATCATTTTTCTATATCGCTTCTTCAGCGTCGACAGCTCCGAATACAAATTCATTATCAAGCCGAACATTATCAGAATCACTGCGACCACTGCGAACGCTATAAGAAAGTCTGTCGTGAAGGCGGCACTCAAGCCCCGCATATTTTATAACCTCCAATTACTCTTGCTGAATTTTTTTGCCAAGCGGTGAATCACTTGGAACCGGTAGACAAGTCCGGCGTGGCTCATACCGATTTTTTCTGCCAGCTCGTCGATTGTGCACGAAGGATTTTCTAAGCGAACTGTCATTGCCTCCCGCAATTTTTCTTTGACGGGAGCTTTCTTGTCGAGCAAAATTCTTATGTCGGCAAGCTGACGTTGCGCGGCGTTGATTGACTTATTAAGAGCCGCCGTCTCAACATTGACGATTCGATTGACTTGTATGCGAACTTCCTTCAAGTTGCGTGCAACCTCAAAGCGTTCGACAGCCGCCGCCGCTCCAATCATGCCCAAGAAGTCACAGACGGCATCGCCCTCCCTTAGCCACACGACGAATCTTTTTTTGCGCTCACAAAGTCCCGCGTTGAAGTCGAGCTTAGCCAGTTGCTTGCGAATGAAATTTGCTTCCGCCTCCGTCTTGCTCACGATTTGCAAAAGGTATTGCGCCTCCGGTCGATTGACGCTGCCGCCCGCCAAGAATGCTCCGCGAAGGTAAGCAACCTTAAAGCGTGTGCGCTTGAGCAATTCGGAAGTGTCGAGCGCGTCGAAGAAGTTTTGAACTTCGCCCGCAACGATAAATCGTACGACGTAAAGGAGAGTCTTTAACAGCTTCTTTCGACGGACGGCGGCGACTTCGGGTTTGACGTGCGGAAGAAAATTTTTTGCCAGCGTGATAACTCGTCGAGCAACTGCGGCGTTAGAAGTCGTGAACTCAATACGCCCGTCGATTTTCTTTGTGCCGACCTTAAGCAACGCGACGAATTCTGCACGCAAACAGTCAATGTCATCGTCGAACACGTGCGCCAATTCGTTCTTGACCTCTTGAGCGTATGACGGCATTACTTGCGCCCTCCAAAGCTGTAGATAATCTTCATGACCGCCGCGCAGAGTTTAGCGGGGTCGTGGC
>CAMNLS010000019.1 GCA_946543495.1 uncultured Selenomonadales bacterium
CACCAGACTCTGAATCTGGCATTCGTTGGTTCGAGTCCAGCTACCCCTGCCAATCTTGAAATTAATTGAAAGCCTGCGTCTTTAACGGCGCGGGCTTTTTGAAATTTAAAGGAGGGGTCGTGCGCATGGAAGAAACAATGGTATCGCCTATGCTTTCCATAATGAACTTTTTGTCGTTGGGCTTGGGCGTTGTATTGCTGTTCGCGGTGGCTTATCTTTGGTCGAGCAATGCTAATAAGTCCGCCGAATTGGAAAGGATACGAGCCGAAGTTACACGCATGAAAAACACTTTGAGTAGGTTAGAAGATAAGGTAGGTCAGATGAGGGAGCCAACAGTCATTTCGGAAGTTCTGCAAGCCGAGCCGTTTGGTTTGGATTTATCGAATCCGTCAAGCCAAATAATAACGCCGCTGGCACCGCAAGACCCGTGGATTAGCTTTGTCGATGAGTATAACAAGCTTGCGGATCTCATGAAGAAGCCCGGACAGCAAATGCGGTGCGAAAAGTTCGTGAAGGAGAATAAGTTGAGGATTTTAACTTACGGCGGCTCAATGACTTTTCGTCCGGCAATCGACGTTAAGGACAGCGGCTATTGGGCGTTCAAGTGCGAGCTTGATGAATATGCCATCTTTCCCAATCCGATGAACCCTTGCGATGAGGAACTTTACGAGCACGGCGGCATGAATGACATTTTTGCTTTGAATTATCAAGACGGCATCTATCGGAAGTATATCGTTAAATCGCCGGCGATTTTCAATCTGGATCCGGAAGGCGGTTGGCAGATGAAAAAACCGGGCGTTGTGGACTTGGAGAGGAAATGACATGAAAAAATTTTTTGTAATGATGTTCGCGGCGGTTTTGTTGATGACGGGTTGCGGCGAGGTTAAAGAAGTTCAAGCCGACGTGTTGCCGCCGCCCGACCCAATCGAAGAGAAATTGAATTCGATGACGCTTGAAGAAAAAGTCGGGCAGATGCTCTTAGTCGGCGTCTACGGCACCGAGCTTAACGAGGACATAATTTATTCGCTAAATCAATTCCACTTCGGCGGCGTGATTTTTTACGATAGGAACTTGGAGAGCGTTGCACAGACTAAAAAGTTCGCTGAAGACATAGAGGCGGCGGCTAATCAAAAAGCTCCGCTGTTCTTTGCAATCGACATGGAGGGCGGGCGAGTTGCTCGTGGCAGAAATTTCTTGGAAGTGGCTCCTTCGCAAGAGGAAATCGGCTTGACTGGCGACCCCGAAGTTGCAAAGTACTGGGCTAAACACAACGCAAACATTCTTAGGAGCATTGGCGTTAATTTGAACTTCGCGCCCGTCGCTGATGTCGGTAGCCGTGATACGCGTTCATTTGGTGACAACGCTCAACTTGTCGCGCAATTCGTCGACGCCGCCGCGCAGGGTTATGATGAAGAAAATTTCCTTTACACGCTGAAACATTTCCCCGGCATCGGCAAGAGCAAGATTGACCCACACCAAGAAGTTTCAAACGTCGAGGACAGCAGAGAAATTCTTGACGCTGAGGACTTGCCGCCGTTCGTGAAGATTATTCGCGGGCATGATAACTCAAATTTCATGGTGATGATAGGGCACTTGGTATACGATGCACTTGACCCACTGAACTCCGCGAGCTTGTCGCCGATTGTCATGACGGAGCTTTTACGCAACGAGCTGGGCTTTAGCGGCGTGGTTATAACCGACGATTTAGAAATGGGCGCGATTAAAAATCATACCGATTTGCCGTCGTTGGGCGTGAAGATGATTCAAGCGGGCGGCGACATTGCGCTTGTCTGCCACAACTACGAAAGTCAGCAAATTGTTTATAACAGCATACTTGCGGCGGTTAAGCGCGGCGAAATTTCAGAGTCGCGAATCAATGAATCCGTCCGTCGAATACTCAAGATGAAAGCTCATCTGTTATAGAAAGTTTTTCCCGTCGACGTGGCGGGATTTTTTTTTTGCGCGGCGAAGAAAATTTTAGGAGGCGATTGTATGTTCAGACATATTTTTATTGGCACGTTCAAGGAAGGTATCAGCGACGAGATTAAAAGTAAGGTGCTTGCCGATTTGCGAGCAATGCAGGATAAAATTCTAGGCGTCGTCGAGTTGCACGCAGATTTCAGTACAGGTTGGGTCGGCAGTGAAAATTCCGTCGTCATGACCGTTGACTTCGCAAGCAAGGCAGAATTTGATATTTACATGACGCACCCTTATCATACTGAACATGTTGCTAAACAGGGCGCGGAATATCTTTCAAGCTACGTCGCCGCGCAGTTCGAGCTATGAGAGTTTCAATCGCACAATTCAAATCGGAACTCGGCGTGGTGGAAGAAAACTTTGCTACGGCGTCAAGGCTAATCGAGGCGGCGCAAGGTTCCGACGTGATAATTTTGCCGGAGCTTTGGTCGACGGGATATTATCCCACGCCCGTTGAGGACTTCGCCGACGTTGACGGCAAGCGCACGAAAGAATTTCTCTGCGCGGCGGCTGAAAAGTTTTCCGTGAACATAATCGGCGGCTCGGTGATAGTTTCAAGCGGCGGGAAGATTTTCAATCGTTGCCTCGTCGCCAATCGTAACGGGGAAATCGTCGCGGCTTACGACAAAACGCATCTGTTCAGCTTTGCCCACGAAGACGACGTTTTTAATGCGGGCGATAAAGTTTCCGTCGTAGAGCTTGACGGCGTGAAGTGTGGCTTGGCTATTTGCTACGACTTGCGCTTTCCGAAGTTCATTAGGAAGCTTGCTTTGGCTGGTGCCGAAATTATTTTTATCCCTGCCGCGTGGAGCTTGAAGCGTTTGACGCAACGACAGATTTTGACTAAGGCGCGGGCGATAGAAAATCAAGCCTTCGTGGTCTTCGCGAATAGTTTGGGCATTTCGGAGGTCGTTAATCCTCGCGGCGAAGTCATTGCCGAGAGCGGACGCGGCGAAGAACTCTTGACGGCGGAAATCAATTTGAACGAACGAGCGGAAGTTATCAGCGCAATGAATTTGCTTGCCGACAGAAATTTGAAGGTTGATTGAACGGAGGCGACGACGTGATTAAACGGGACGGCGGCATCATCTACGAGAAGTTAGTTTGGGACGACGACGAAATTTTTGATACGCAGACCAATCAGCCTTCGACGGACAATGATGAGCTTAGGGAGATTTTCGAGACGATTTTTGGCAAGCGCGACGTTTGGGAAGTCATCGACCGTCAAGGAATTACTATCGTTGGCACACAGTCGGAAGATTGGTTAGAGTATGAACGGTTAATGCAAGAGCTTCATGGAGATAATTATAAAGAAATTATCGGGCGCGACTTCGACACAGAGCAAAATAAGTTGACGGCAATACAAAAGAAGATGTTCCTTAAGAAAGTTTGCGACGGGAAGTATAGTGAGTCCGATTTGATTTTTATCCGTGCTGTTGAGGACTTTTCTTCGGGCTTTGCGTTCACGAAGGACGCGTTCTGCATTGGCGGCGACCTTTTCGATTATCAAACGTCAAGTTCCAAATTTAAAAGCGTTCCTTACGAAAAGATTACTGCTATAGAATTCGGCGGCTATTCAAGCGACTGGGCGGAGAAAAAAGTTCCTAACATGCACATACGCTTTGGAAAGTACGATAGTATCTTCTTCAATGCTAAGGAAGTTCAAAGGAAGTACACCACCGCGATTATCACCGAGCGAATCCTTTGGCAGATAGGAAAGTTCCTTGAGTTCGTGAAGGCATAAAAAAATAATCCCCGACAAATCGTCGAGGTTACAAATTGTGTAGGCTGTGATTTAAAACGCGTCTCGCGGGTTCATCTTCGAGATACGTTTTATTTTTTTGCCGCCTGGACGTGAACGCCTTTAAGACTTGGGGAAATCTCAAGCCGCCCTACGCCCCTTGAGTTAAAACGTTTCTAAAAATTTTTCCGTCTGTGTAGGTTTCCCACAACGAGACTCGCGGGTTCATCTTCGAGCCGCGTTGCCTGCCGTAGAACGAGGTAGCCGCTTAAAACTTGGGGAGAATCTTAAGCAGAATTCTCGTCCCTAAAAATTTCTTCGGTAACGACGTTGCTTTGATGATTCGGACAAAAGGGAACGACATCAGCTGATCAAGCTTTAGGTGAGCCGTTGCCTCTTTGCGAGTCATTCAAACTGCCAAGCGTCGAAATATTTAAACCTGCGCCGAACATTTGCGGGCAAGGATAATATAGGAATAGCGAACCCAATAGCTTGAGTTCTTATAGCGAGCGAGTGATCAAGTCGTCGCCGTCAAAGTTAATCGGCGAAGGCTTATTGCCTTAAGCCGCCGTGATTTTATAACCAATATCCCCTTTATGTCAATAGTCTGAATGACATCGACATTTACGCGGCTTGAAGGCTTTAATCGTCCTGCAAAAAGTTTTCGACGGTCGACGAAATAATTTCTCCGTCGAAGCCGCGAGCCGATAGGAATTGCCACGCCTTAGCCTTGAACGTATTATCGTCCGTGTGTGTGAATTTCTTTTCAAGTAGACGCGCCGCCACAAGTCGTTCGTGTTCGTCTGAGTCATCAGGGATAAGCTGTTCGATAAAATCTTTGTCAAAGCCGCGTTGAATCAGCTTTGCAACAATCTGCCGAACACTCAGCTTGCCTTCCGCGTAAAGATTTTCAAACTGCCGCCGACAAGTCTCTTCGTCGTCAAGGTAGTTATACTTCTTGAGCTTGGCAAGTGCCTCGTCGACCTCTGCCGCGTCATATTTCCTAATAAGGAGCTTCCGCCGCAGAATTGCCGAGCTTTGATCTTGCCGCGCTAGTAAGTCCGTCGCCTTCTGAAAGGCGGTTTTATTCTGTTTAATCATCGTCACCGAAGTTTTCCGCGTCGTCGAAGTCTTCAACCTCCGGTTCCGTATCTTCAACAGGTCTTATCGATTGCAACGCCGCTTCATGAATCTTGCCTTCAATCTCTTTTGAAACGTCTTGATGCTCACTCAAGAACTTTTTAGCGTTCTCTTTACCGTTGCCGAGTTTGGTGCCGTTGTAAGACAGGTGCGAACCCGACTTGCTTATAATTTCAAAGGCAACGCCCATATCGATAATACTGCTGGCTTGCGAATAGCCTTCGCCATAAATCAAATCAAATTCAGCCGTGCGGAAGGGCGGCGCAACTTTATTCTTTGATACCTTAATCTTAACGCGATTGCCGACCTGCTCCGCCCCTTGCTTGATTGGCTCACCCTTACGAACTTCCAAGCGAACCGATGAATAAAATTTCAAAGCACGTCCGCCCGTTGTCACTTCAGGATTGCCGAACATGACGCCGACCTTTTCGCGAACTTGGTTAATGAAAACCGCAATGGTCTCCGTCTTGCTGATAACGCCCGCCAACTTGCGCATCGCCTTGCTCATCATTCGCGCATGAAGTCCGACGCTGGTATCGCCCATTTCGCCATCAATCTCGGATTTGGGAACGAGCGCGGCAACTGAATCGATAACGACAATATCGACTGCGGCGGAACGAATCAAAGTTTCGGCAATGTCAAGTCCCTGTTCGCCAGTGTCTGGTTGAGAGAGCAGAAGATTATCCACGTCGACGCCGAGCCGCTTAGCATAGACAGGATCGAGCGCGTGTTCAGCGTCGATAAAAGCCGCCGTGCCTCCTTGGCGTTGAACTTCGGCTATCATGTGCAAAGTAACTGTCGTCTTGCCGCCGGCTTCGGGACCGTAAATCTCGGTGATTCTGCCGCGAGGAAGTCCGCCGATACCCAACGCAATATCGAGCGGCAAAATGCCCGTCGACACCGCTTTAACGTCTCTGCGCGTCGTATCATCGCCAAGGCGCATGATTGAGCCTTTGCCGAAGTCCTTTTCTATTTTCTTCATTGCCGCCGCCAACGCTTCTTGTTTAGTCATAGTTGCGCTCCTTTATCATCTTAGTTTTTGCAAATTATATCAAAAAATCGGGTGATTGTAAAACGGCGGTTGGCTACAAAAAAATTCGCCCGCAACGATTCATAAAATTAACCGGCTAAATAACCGTCAATCATACTCAATGATATTGTACCACCCCAAAAATTTACGTTCTTAAATGAAAGGAATGCATCATTATGTTTAACGTTAGATCTTCTTCTAAAAAGTTTCGTTTTGTAGTCTCTGATGAAGATAGGCAAAACCTGCCGCAGACTTTCACAGAACTAAGGCAACGCTGTAATGAAATTAAAAACGAGATTCATGCACATGACAACAATATAGATTTCGCTGAGAAAATTTTTATGTTCTTCAAGGATTGCGGGCTAATCACGCGGGCAAACATAGATTTTCTAAATGATAATTACAAGTGCAGAAAAAATTTTTATTATCCGATGAATCCTGTAGGCGGTGTCCTTCGCCGTGAAGGTTTATCAATGGGCAATCCAAGCAAATACTATAAGAAGCGCGCTGTGATCTGTGAGGGGGTAACTTTTTTCGTATCAAATTATTGGTTTGATAACTATACTAACACAAATAAGGCTGAATTTTATAACTGGGTCGTGAATAAAGCTCTTGTCCGTCTTGGTTTTCCGCAAAACCTTCAGGCAAGAGAACTTTTATATATCCCTTATTGAATTCAACACGACGAATAGCTGCTAAAGGAGGAGAATGCTTATAGCGTAGCGACGACGAGAAACTCAAAGCGGAGCAGCTCTAAGCTCAAAACGTAAAGGCAAGGTCTACATAGACTTTGACAATAGGGAACTCGCTTATCGATAATCCCTAAGACGTGCATGGTAGCGGGGGGCGTCAAACGGCGTCCCCGACGGCTACGAGAAAAATTTTAACGGAGGATTAAAACAAATGATTGAAACGAACTTAATCAAACAATGGGCTGAAGCGGGCGATCCAAACGCCGCGATAAAACTTGCCGAGCTTTATATTAACGAAGGCAAAGTCGAAGACGCTAAAAAGTTTCTGTCTCAGGCAGCGGAAAAAAATTATCGCCCCGCCGCAATTAGGCTCGCTAAAATTCTTCGCGAAGAAGGCAATTTAGCCGAAGCCGTCACATTCTATAAAAAGGCAGTCGAGCTTGACGACGTGGAGGCAATGGACGCGCTGATTGAATTGTATCCGGACAACGAAGAGATTTTGAACTTTATCTTGGCGGAGATTGATAAACGCTACAACGATACTTACAGCATGGACGCAGGAAGAATATTTCATTTAGGTAGCTTTAGGAACGAGGAATACACGCCGCAATATGGCGAAGCGATTGAACGCCGCAGAATCATGAATAAAGTTTTGCAACTCAAAGCTGAGGAGGCTTGATAACGATGATTAAGAACGAAGAATTTTTACTCAAGAAAGCTGAAGCAGGCAACATCAGAGCGATTAAAACTTTGGCGAGACTCTACGACGAGCAATCGGGGCGTTGGACTGATGAGCCGAAAGTCGGAGAGAGCGTTTCAATAGATGAATTATTCGCAAACATGAATAGGGAAGAGAATGAGCCTTCCAAAGAGAAAGCGTTTAAGTGGTTTATGCGTGGGGCTGAACTCCTCGACCCAGAATGTATGTACGAGGTCGGCTATCGAATCTATGACGCGATAGGTTGTTGCAAAGACGAGGAATGGTCTTCGCGTGGAGCCAAATCCTTCGATTGGTATCTAAAGTCCGCGCAGGCAGGTTACGTGCCCGCGATGAGAATTACAGCTTACATGTATGACGGGCTTGCCGTCGATAAGAATGAGCCTGAAAGCTTCCGTTGGTATATGGCGGCAGCGGAACATGGCGATAAACAATCCGTTGCTGAAGTCGCTAAGTGTTACGCATTGGGCAAGGGCACCACGAAAAATTTTGATGAGGCTGATAAGTGGCTTGCCAAACTTAACGACGAAGACTATCGAAGTACGTTGCATGAGCTTGTTAGAGTTAATCAAGAAGATAAGCTTATGTGGCTCGATAGGTTGATTGAATTCGGCGACGCTATTGCCTTGAAGTATAAAGCAGACGTTTACGCAGAGGAGAAAAAATTTCCTGAGGCGTTAGAACTTTACATAAAAGCCGGCAACGACGACCCCGAAGGTTATAATCACGAAATCTTAGCTGAAGCCCTCGTTCAAGCGGGCAGCATTTATTACACCGGCGACACTGGCGAACAAAACTACGACTTAGCGTTGAAGTATTATAAAATGGCGGCGCACAAGAAGTATATCAAAGCTCACGTGCACTGCGGCAAGATGTATTATGCTCGCGGCGAATTCGATAAGGCTAAGAAGTATTTCAACTACGCCGCCAATACCCGTGAGAGGTTCCCTTTCGTCAATCGAATCAACGGAGTCGCCCGCGAGTATATGGGGCATATCTGCGAAAAGCAAGGCGACATGGCGGAGGCTTATCGTTGGTATGGCTTGGCGTCGGAAGACTACAACAACCAGGCAATGAAACTCAAGATGGCTGACGCTTACTTCTACGGCGACGGCGTGTCTCAAGACGTTGCGAAGGCGATTGCCCTCTACGAGGAGGCAGGACAATATCCGAGCCATGAATATTATTTAGAGGCGCAGACCAAATTGGCTTGGATTTACGAGCTTGGGCAAGGCGTCGATAAGGACTTGGCTAAGGCTGACGAGTATTGGGCTAACCTTCCGCCCGAATATAAACCGGCGCGGGCTTGACGAGTCATTAAGAATTTATAATCTGTGATATAATTGCCGAGTGTTTATCTTGAATGTGGGCACTCGGCAATTTTTTTTAAGGAGGCTTTGAATATGAGTAGCGAAAAATTTTTCATCAACAACGCCAACGAAATTATTCCGCCCGTGAACGATTCGCCTTATGAAAGAATCATCACCGTAGGAGACGTACACGGGAAGTTCGCTAAGCTTCGGTCTCTACTGAAAAAAGTTTCCGTCACTGATAACGATTTAGTAATCCTGCTTGGCGACTACGTAGACCGCGGCGAAGGCATTGCAGACGTTTTAAAGTGGGTTATGGAGCACAAGGACAAGAGCAATTACGTTTTCCTGCGCGGCAACCACGAACAGATGATGCTCGACGCTTTTAAATATAGCGGCGCGGAAAGAATCTCTTGGATAATCAACGGCGGCAAGGCAACGATATTTGCTCTGCGTGAATTGAATTCAAAGCAGATTGTTCCGTTCAATGATATCTTGAACTTCATGGAGAGCTTGCCGCTAAGTTATTCGATTGAGGTCGGCGGACGAAGATATTTCGCCTGCCATGCGGGCGTCGATCCAGCTAAGCCGCTTGATAACCAAGACGAAGATTTTTTGCTGTGGGCTCGCGGAAAGTTCTTTAATTTCTACGACGGCGACGACGTGATTATCAGCGGACATTCGCCTGTGGAGCATTACTTCGATTACGACGCTAACAATCCACGCCCTATAAAAGTTCCCGGCAGAAATATTGTTATGACTGATACGGGCTCTTACAGGAGAAATGGTCGTATCTCGGCAGTGGATTTATTAAGCGGGCAATACTGGCAGAGCAATTTAGACGTGACGGGCGATATAATCTTTGTCTGTTCGGGCAATACCTGCCGTTCTCCTATGGCTAAGTACATCATGCGGCACTTGCTGAGAAGTGCAAAACTTGATAGAGATATTTTAGTTGATTCGGCGGGCTGTAATACTGAAGGCGGCTCGTATATGAGTCGCGGTGCTTTTAATGAACTGATACAAAACAACATTCCTTTTGATACGCATATATCGAAGACTTTCACACAGCGGGAATATCAAAACTTTAAGCGCGTCGTTGCCCTTGATATGGACGTATTCAATCGGGTTAAAGAAATTTCCGGCAACGACCCTGATAAGAAAATCCGTTTGATTGAAGTCGAAGACCCTTGGTACACGGGCAATTATCATAAAGCCTACGAAGTTATCTTAAAAGGGTGTGAAACTCTCTTGAAGGAATTCAATCGCTAATTGAAGGGAATCTCAATGATTAATCCGTACAGAATAATATTCGTTTGCTTAGGCAATACTTGCCGTTCACCGATGGCAGAATATATCATGCGGCACTTGCTTAAGACGGCAGGGCTTGCCGATAAGGTGCGTGTTAGTTCAGCCGGTTGCAAGGCTGAAGGAAAGCCAATGAGTCGCGATGCTCGCAAAGAATTGGAAAGAAATAAAATTCCGTTCGATAATCACCGCTCTAAACTTTTCACGGCGCAAAGCTATCAACAAGCGAATTGCGTCATTGCCTTGGATAATGGCGTTATCGGAAAGGTTTCGCGCAAAATCGGCGGCGATACCGAAAAAAAAATTCGGCTCTTCACAGACGCCGAAGGAAACAGCTTTAGCGTTGCCAATCCCTTTAACACGCACAATTATTCCAAAGCTTATTCGGAAATATATCTTGGTTGCTCGGAGCTTTTAAAAGAGCTCGCGACGAAATAAAATCTTAGGTGATACACGAGAATTAAAAATCCCCCCGATAGCCAACCGACCGTCGGGGGGAATTTTTTTATTGTCATTTTGAAATAGATTCGAGGAGACCGTTTACGAATCTACTTGAATCGTCTGTGCCGTACTTTTTAGCAAGCTCAACGGCTTCATTTATGACGACGCCTTTTGGGATTGCAGGTTCAACAAATTTCATTTCGTAGACGGCAAGCCGCAAAATATTTCTGTCCGCTGCCATTATTCGCGGTAACGTCCAATCCTTCAAGTTAGCCGTTATCGTTGCGTCAATTTCTTCAAGGTGCGCCCTCGTTCCCTTGACTAAGCTTTCAATGAACTCGAAATCCTTTTTCATGGTTAGTTTCGGCTCATCGTCAAACATGGTTTCTATAGCAAGGTTCTCGCTGTCTTCGCGCTTATCTTCCTCAAAATTAAAATCAAGCTGAAACAACGCCTTGAATGCTGCCTCTCTTGCAAGTTTGCGGCTCATAAATTTTTCCTCTAAATTTTTTTACCAACGCTGAATATTCTCTGGCAAGATCTCGTCAAGTTTTCTTATAATCTTATCAACCAAATCATCTTTGCTGTCAAAACGCGAACCCACGAACAGCCCGACCACTCCGCATAAAAAGATAAACAACGTGTTGAAGAAGCCGAGAAGCAAAATTGCTCCTCCTGTGACTAGTCCTGTGACAAAACCGATTTTTCTTGTGCGATGCGATTCAAACAGGTCGATAACAAAATTTTTAATTGCCTCGATCATTCAAATCACCGCCTTACCTCACACGCCGTTTGGGAACGACCGGTATTATCTGTTTGACTCTAACTTCAACGGGTGTATAAAATCCTTGACCCAATGATTCTTTCAATGCGTCGTTAATTATTCTGTCAGCTGCCTGACTGGCTCGCGGCGCAGAATAGCCTTCTGCCAAAGTTGCCGTTAATCGAATCTTCATTGGCGTTACATGATTTTCCAGTTTTTCAACTACAAGTTCCGCTTCGTGAAATTCTCTGACTTCCGACAATGCTCGCCTGGCAAGCTTTTCGACTGTCGCGTATTCCACGCGAACAAGCCCGAAGTCCGTTTTCTTTAACAAAAAATCTCCGCTGCTCGTTCGCGCCGTCGGAAGTGTCACGACCTTTTTGGTTCGCTTTAAAATTTTTTTAATCAGATCTTTTAACATATAGACACCTCAAACGACACGCTTATCGCGTTCGATAATTGCATGAGTGACCTCATTAATCCTGACTTCGATTGGCACATTCGACAATTCAAGGGTCGTCCTCAATGCGCTGTCAACAGAGGCAACTGTTTCTTCGCTGACCCTGGGAGCCGAGAAACCTTGAGCAAGGGTTATCGTCAAGTGAACTTTTATCGGCATTTCGTCTGTTTGTCGATAAACGGATGCCGCCGCCTCTCTAACGCCACTGACCGTAAGTGCCGCCCGCTCAACAACGCTAACAATCGCTGGGACTGCAACTTTGACTTCGCCTGGTTTATCTTTTTCCAGATGAACATCGCCCGTAGCCAGCGAAACACCGCCGCTTGAGCTTCGAGAAAATACCGCTGTCAAGAGTATCAGACTTGCAAACGTCATGCCCGCCAGCACCATTAAGGTTTCTTCCTGCGCGATTAAAAATTTCAACTCATTTTGCCAGATATCAGTCGGTATTAATTGCAAACATACGCCTGCACAAACGACTAATGCAACCAGTACTGCCAGAACGTAAAAAAGTAATATAAGGCGTCTTATTATCCCCACAGTACTTCTTCACCTCCCGACAAATTTAAATCTTGTGTTTTCAATGAACGCGAGTCGTCTCTTCTTCTTTTACTTCTTCTTCGGGGAAGTTGACGCCCTGCACGTGAACGTTGACTTCGACAACAGAAAGTCCCGTCATCGTTTCGATAGCGCGTTTGATGTTCTCCTGTGCCGACAATGCAACGTCGGGAATTCTTGCGCCGTATTTAACGATAATAAAAAGGTCAACAGCCGCTTCGCGGTCGCCGACTTCGACTTTAACGCCTTTGGAGAAGTTCTTACGACCGAGCATTTCGGCAATGCCGCCGACTACGCCGCCGCTCATGCCTGCAATGCCGTCAATCTCGGTAGCCGCGAGACCCGCAATAATGCTGACGACTTCGTCCGCAATCTTTATCGCGCCAAGTCCAGAGTTGTTTTGCACTAAATCTTTTTCTTCCGACATTATAGAAAACCTCCTAATTCTTTGTGGCATATTACCACTTTTTCTGAACTATTCGCCGCATTATCAAATTCCCCTGCAAGAAATCGTTCTACAAAAAAATTTTTAAAAGGGCTTGCAATGTTTTTAGATATGTGATATATTCTGCCGCGTTGGTTGCGATTCGCTAGCTCAGTCGGTAGAGCATCTGACTTTTAATCAGAGG
>CAMNLS010000020.1 GCA_946543495.1 uncultured Selenomonadales bacterium
CATGTTGTTATAACGGTGCTGACCATTGCGCCCAATGCAGTAAAGATTTTTTATCGCGTCGAGCGCGTCGCGGAGTTCGTCAATCTTTTCGTAGGTGTCGAAGTAGGCAGGATAAGCCTTTGGAACTTTCACGCGCACGCCGTAACGAACGCCCGCCGCGTCAATGATTCCGATTGAAGCAAGCTCTTCCGCCGCGAACTTTATAAAATCGTCGTCGTTCATGTTCCAGAGGTCGTCGCCTTCGTCGCAGAAATATTCCAAGCCGAGCCATACGCTGTCTTGCGGGGCGGCAACAAGATAGGGCGACCAGTTGTTAAATATTTGCAAACGACCGAGCTTGACTGACGGCTCTTGAATGTAAATCCAACAATCTGGAACGATATTGCCGAGCGTTTTAATCTGCGTGTGATTTTCCAACAGCAACTTATCGACGAGAAGCCCAACCGTTATGAAGTCGCGATAAGGCAAGCCGCGAGCAATCGTGAGTTGATTCAAGTTCAATCCGTCGTCGAGTGCGTCGGCGAGTTCTTTAAGCGGCATACTCGACAAGAAATAATCAGCGGGGAACGTCAACATGCCAGCGGGCGATTCAACTTGCACGGATTTAATAACATTGTTCACGACGTGGAAGCTTTTAACGTTGGCAGAATAGAGCACTTCGCCGCCGAGCTTTTTAATATCGTGAGCTAATTTCTCCCACAGCTGACCGGGACCGTGCTTAGGATAAAAAAATCTTTCAATCAACGACGTTTCGCCCGCGCCGTCCTTGAAGCCGAAAGTTTTCTTGAAGAAGTCCAGAATAGTTTTGCCGAGCGACAAGCCCTTGATACGTTGACTGCCCCAGTCCGCGCCGATTTCCTTCGGCGTTCGCCCCCAAACTTTAGTCGTGTAGTCGCGGAAGAAAGTTTCGTAGAGCTTCTGCCCAAAACGATTAACCATAAAGTCTTCGAGGGTATCTTCCTTGCGTTGACTGAACTTAGCCTTAAGAAAGCTCATGCCGATTGAAAACATCTCTCCGAGTCCAAGATTTTTAATCGTCTCCAGACTCAACGAGATTGGATAAGAAAAAAATTTCCGATGATAAAAAATCCTCGACACGCGCCGCCGATTTAAAAATACTTCGTCGACTTCTTCGGGATTCGCGCCGCCTTCAGTCAAGACTGATTCACGTTCCAAAACTTTATCATCAAAGGCGGGCGCACCTTGCGCAGGCAAAAGTTCATTCCACAGCTTGAGGACTTCCTCGTTCTTAGTAAAAAATCTGTGTCCGCCTATGTCCATGCGATTGCCGTTAAAGTTCATCGTCCGCGATATGCCGCCGACAAAATTTTCTTTCTCCAAGACAATCGGCTTAATGTCAGTGTGCTTTAAAAGATAATAAGCGGCAGTGAGTCCCGCTGGCCCCGCGCCGATTATTATCGCGTGCTTCTTGTGCAAAAAATTATCTCCTTTCTCAATTCGTCGGCAGATAGAGCAAAATATTTTGTTCCTTGACCTGCGCAACGCCAAATTTAATTGAATCTCCTTCATGACAACCAAAATTTTTCGTCGGCTCGTTGAGAAGCTTGCCCGTCAAAATATTTTCGTCAACTGACAAGCAACGCACCCATAAAAGTTCCGGCTTATGCTCCGCGCTCAAAAAGTAAACAACAACGTCGTCGGGGTAATGTGGATGGCGGAAGGCGTCTAGCGTCTTTATTAAGCGTGTCTGTTCGCGAGCTTCGTCGTTGAAACTTTTATCGATAATCATCTGAACGCGGTCGCGGAAAGCCAAAGAGTATTCATTAGACAAAATCTTCAGCTCGGCGTCGTCAACTTGTCCGCGATTGAGCTTGACGGATTTTTTATAACTAGCCGGAAAAACTTTCACGCGTTCGCCCAGAAGTCTCGCGCCCGCTAAAATTTCAAAGACAAGTGTCGCATCGTCAATATAAGCATAAGTCAACCAGCCGTCAATTTTTTCCTCTGGCGGGAAGTCAAACACCTTGCGCACATTAACTAAGCTAACGACCTCTGCTCCAGTAAGCAAACAGATTTGATGATACATTTCGCGAAAAAATATTTCTTCGACTTTCAAAGCATTCATCTCCAAAAAATTTTTAACTTGCGTATTCTAACACATAAATTGTTTTCATGTTGAAAAATTTTTTGCTGTCTGATAAACTGCGCTTATCAACTTGAATAAACTGCCCCTTCCTTCGCGGTAGGGGTTTAATAAAAATTCGGACGTAAAAAATTTTTGAGGAGTGAGTAGAATTTTGTTTACCCACATAACCCAGTCCCCCTACGGGACGGTAAAATTGGCATCGAAGGTTGCGCAACGTGTGCGCGAGGGTACAGTTATATGTTTAGAAGGCGGCTTGGGCGCGGGCAAAACTTTATTCGTTCAAAGTATGGCTCGCACACTCGGCGTTCAAGGCGAAGTCACAAGCCCGACATTTAACTTGATGAGCGTCTACGAAGGTTTTTGCCCGATTGTTCATTTCGATTTATATCGCTTGCACTCAGAAGACGAGCTTGAGGACATTGGCTTTTATGAGTACACAGATTTTCCAGAAGGAATCGTCTTTATCGAGTGGGCTGAAAAATTTCCGCAGGCATTGCCCGACAATTACGTTATCATAAAGCTTGAACGAATCAAAGACGCAAAGAACATGCGCCGAATAACCTTCTCTTGTGTGGGCGAAGAACACGAAGATTTTATCAAAGAGCTTGAGGATTTCGTTACGGGAGATGATTAGGCTTGCGGATTTTAGGAATAGAAACGGCAACAAAGGCGGCGTCCGTTGCAGTGGTTGCTGACGGAAAAGTTTTAGCGGAGAGTGTGCGCGAGTCGCCGCAAAGTTTTTCGGAAACGTTAATGCCGCAAGTCGAAGAGGTCATAAAAGTTTCGGGCGCGTTCGATAACTTAGACGCGGTGGCAGTGAGCATAGGACCAGGCTCGTTCACGGGCTTGCGAATCGGGCTTGCGACGGCTAAGGCTTTGGCTTATGCGTGGGGAATAAAAATTATCGGCGTGCCGACGTTGCTGGCGATGTCTTACAACTTCCCGAAGGCAAAGGTCGTGGCATTAATCGACGCGCAAAAGAATAGGGCGTATTGTCAAAGGTTTGAAGATTGTTCGCCGCTGTCGGAGCTTGAGATTAAGACGATTGACGATACAGTCACGGAGCTTGAACACGTAGCCGGAGACTTTTTACTTTGCGGGGACGTGCTACACAAAATAAAAGTTCCGTTGCCGCCGAACGTGAAACTTGCGCCGCCGAATTTGCGAATGCCGCGAGCTTCAAGCGTAGCGGTGTGCGCGGAAGACTTAGGTAGAGTTGATAACGTGATGAACTTGGAGCCGCTTTACGTTCGGCGTTCGGAGGCTGAAGAGCTATGGGAGAGACGGCACAATTTACCCTGCGGGCAATGATGCAAGACGACGCGGACGCAGTGGCGGCTATCGAAGAAAAAAGTTTCGCCATGCCGTGGACGCGTGAAGACTTCTGGCGCGAGACAAAAAACGAATTGGCAACTTATATTGTCGGCGAATTGGACGGGCGGCTTGTCGCTTATGCGGGCGCGTGGGTTTCATTCAATCAAGCGGAAGTTATGAGCATCGCGGTTGAACCTGAATTTCGCGGACAAGGCATCGGAACAATTTTATTCGGCGAGTTGATTAAAGCAGTCAAAGCAAGGGGAGCGACTGCGATAACGTTGGAAGTTCGTCCGAGTAACGCGGCGGCGATTAAACTTTATGAAAGCTTTGGTTTAAAAAGCGTCGGGCGTCGCAAGGGCTATTACATTGACAACGGAGAGGACGCGCTTATTATGTGGAATACGAGACTTTAAGGAGGTTTGATTAAATGAATACTTTAAATCGAATCACAAAAATTGTCTGTTTCCTTGTGTTAATGTGCTTACCTTGTATGGTGAATTCTCAGGGCGAATTAGATAAAGGCTGGTGGGAGAACAATATAATCGTTGTCGAAGGACACGGGCTTCCTCCAAAAAATATTTCCGATATGTCGCAAGCTCGTGCTTGGGCTCGTCGTGCGGCATTGGAGGAGGCTCGTGATAAACTTGCGGCGAAAATCAAAGACATCTACATTACTGCTAATATGACGGTAAGTGAGGATCTTGCTTCGGGCGAGATTGATGAAGAACAGTTCGATAATTTTGTTAGAGACGCTGAAATAAAGTCGGAAAGATATGGGGCGGATAATAGCTGTATTATCGCCATAACCGTTCCTGTTTACGGCGGCGGGGATTCTATTGCAAGTCTTACTTTTAAGCCCGTCGAGAAAGAAGATTTTCCTAAACCGTATGATACTTCCTCTAAGGCTAAAGGAAATTATACTGGACTCATCATTGATTGCGGTGATTTGGAATTAAATCCGGTGCTCGCTCCCACAATTAATAATGCCGATAATAAATCAATTTACAGCTACAAAAATCTTGAGTATGAAAAAGTTGTCGCCAACGGCATGATAAGTTACGTAAAGGAAGATAAGCAACAGAAAGACAATAAACCTTTGCTTTTGACGCTCGGCAAACTCAACCTCAACAACTTTATTTTTAATCATGCTTACGCCGCGAAAAATAATAAGTCACGTGCCGGAGATAATCCTCTTGTTATCAAGGCAAAAGTAGTTTCGGACAACAACAGCACGCCCGTTATCTCAGCCAGCGACGCCGATAGAATTCTCATCGAGAACCAAGCTTCGCATTTCCTTGACGAAGGTTCAGTAGTGTTTGTGAGTCATAAAGTTGGCGGTGTACGCATTTAATAATGAAACAAAAATATTGGAAATGGTTGGTACTTCATTCTTGGGAACTGTGGATTGCCTTTATCATAAGTTCAATCGCGGCAACTAGTTGGCTTGATGAAATTGATTATAGAGTTTCAGATTGGCTTTATCAAAAACCCGGTGAAATTAATTCTGACATTGTTGTTATTGGCGTTGACGCGGAAACCTTAAATAAACTCGGCTCTTTATCAATGTGGGGGCGGCAAGATATTCCGAAGATTATCACTTACCTTAACGAACACGACCCACAAGCGCGTCCAGCCGTTATTGGATTGGACTTTCTAATTACTGGTGAAAATCCTCAAGCCCCGGAAGTAGATAAACAGCTTGTTGAAACTATTGCAAGATATGACAATATTGTTTTGGCATCTGATGTGGATGAGGACGATTCAAGCGATGACCCTTACGCACGCTGGAATAGAGCTTGGTCAGTAGATCCTCCGTTTGAGGCATTGGCTGCCGTTGTCGACATTGGTCACATATGTTTTCCTTACGATTCTGATGGCATTGTACGTCATCAGCTTCTTTATGTGAATACGACGGAGAACGGGCAGTTATATTCCTTTGCGAGAATCATTTACGAAAAGTACTGTCAATACAAAGGCATTGCCCCAAATCCTTCGCCGAATACAGCGAGCGATGGAATTTACTGGTTACCCTTCACCGCAAAAAGTTACAGTCAAGGTGTTAATTTTCTTGACCTGCTTGAAGGAAAAGTTCGCTCGGAATTTTACCGTGATAAAATTGTGCTGATAGGTTCCTACGCACCTGGTATGGGAGATGAAGTTTTAACCCCGTTAGATCGTTCTTCAACCGTTTACGGCATAGACGTTCATGCCAATGCAATTCAAGCCTTTCAAAAGGGATTCTTCCCGCGTGAAGCTAAACAAAATTGGCAGATTATTATTCTCTTCTTCTTGAGCTTTATTTCTACGATTCTTTTCCAAAGTAGCAAGCTTTCCGTTGTATTGACAACGTGGTTGATTATTTGTGTAGGCTGGCTCGGCTTGTGCAAAATCTGTTATCAACATGCAATTATACTTCATGCTTTATGGGGACCACTCGTCGCAAGCGTCTTATTTATCTGTGTAGTCTCGTTTAAATACATTCACACCCGCGCCGAACGCGATATGGTGACTTTAACTTTCGGTCGTTACGTTGACCCTACGATTATGAATCAGCTACTTAAAAGCGGCGGCGTTGACGTGGGCGGCTCGTTGAAAAATATTGCCGTGCTCTTCGTTGACATTCGCGGCTTTACCACGATGAGTGAGCAATTACCGCCGCCTACGGTCGTTGAGATTCTCAATAAATATCTGACACTCACGACGAATTGCATAAGACGACATCACGGCACCTTAGATAAATTCGTCGGCGATTGCACGATGGCTTTTTGGAATGCGCCGCTCCCGCAGGAAGATCCCGTTATGCTTGCCTGCCGCGCCGCCGTTGACATGATTAAAGAGTCCGAAGTGTTTAGAACAGAGCTTAAAGAACGTTTCGGTCGAGAGATTGCTTTTGGCGTCGGAGTACATTGGGGCAGCGCGGTCGTCGGAAATATCGGTAGCCCGTTCAGAATGGATTACACTGCCATTGGTGATACCGTCAATACTGCGGCTCGCCTTGAGGCCAATGCGCCTGGCGGGACAATTTATATCTCTCGTGACGTGGCGGATATTTTAGGCGAACGCGCTAACGTTACTTCGCTTGGCGATACCGTTAAGCTTAAGGGCAAGGCGGACGGCTTTGAAGTTTTAATCCTGAATTCATTAAATGAAACGGAGGAGGTTTAATCTCCGCATGGAAAATTTTAAGATAACTGTTTTAGGGACACGCGGGTCGATACCAGTGCGCGGGAAAAATTTTTCGATTCACGGTAGCGCGACTTCTTGTTATAGAGTGCAAGCCGGCAACGAGGAAATTTATTTGGACGCTGGCTCAGGTATGGCAAATGCCGAGCCGCTTAAGACTTCCCGTATAACGATTTTATTGACGCATATGCACTTAGACCACGTTATCGGGCTTCCGTTCTTTGTGGCGTTGACGCATAAGGACAGACCGATTGATATTTACGCTCATGAACGAGCAGAGCTTCTTCCTAAAGAGGCGATTAACCGTTTGATTGCTCATCCCTTTTGGCCGGTGAGGATTGCTAGTTATCCCGCGAAGGTTAGCTTTCATCTTTTGCCCCAAAAGTTTTTTATTGGAGCTGTGGAAGTAGACACTCTGGAAGGTTGTCACCCTGGCGGCTCGACAATTTATAAGCTGACTTATCAAGGAAAGTCACTCGTTTACGCCACAGACTTTGAACATAATCACGAGGCTTGCGAAGCTTTAACGGACTTTGCAAAGGATTGCGACCTCTTGCTTTATGACACGCAATACACATCGGAAGAGTACAAGCTTTATAAAGGTTATGGACATTCCACGCCAGAAGAGGGTATCAAGGTTGCAGAGAAAGCCGCCGCCAAGAAGATACGCTTTATTCACCACGCCCCTTGGCGAACGGATAAAGACTTCGCGCAAATGGAGCAGATTTTCGAGCAAGGCGACAAGGTAGCCTTCGCAAAGATTGATGAAGAAATTTTACTGTAGAGGAAAATTGCCATGAAAGAAAAAGTCACAGCAGAAAAAATGTTAGACGACATCTTTTCCATAATGCAACGCCTGTATAATGAAATGAGATCTAATGACAGTAATCATAACAGTCACCTTAGGATCTTTGAAATTTTTGCTGAACTCGGTCGGACGCTTGTCTCGGCGGATAGGGCAAGCTTTTGGCGTTGGGATAAGCGCGAACATAAATTGATAACGACTGCGGCGACTGGCACACAACAAATCGTCATAAACGATACAACAGGGCTTGTTGGACAAGCATTAGCGGAAAATCGTGCCGTCATTACCAATGATCCTTACAATCACCCGAATTTCAATTCAGACGTGGATAAGAAGACAGGCTACGTTACAAAGTCTATCCTCGTTATGCCCGTCTCGAATTGTCGCGGCGAAACTATCGGGGCTTTTCAAGTTATAAACAAGCTTGATAGTGAGGAAGGCTTTGACGAAGTGGAAGATACCAAAAGGCTTTCGGTTGCGGCGTTTATCTGCGGCATAGCTCTTGAATCCGATATGTTTTTGGCAGACTCTCAACGCGACAAGCTCACGGACTTAAAGAATCGTTTTGGCTTCCACAGCGACTATCAATCGAAGTATTGCTATAAAAAAGTTCCGATGTCGCTTGTCATCTGCGACATTGACTTCTTTAAGAAGGTCAACGATACCTATGGGCACAATGCCGGCGACGCGGTCTTGATTCACATTGCGCAGATTTTGGATTCCAAGACTCGTTCTACTGACGGCGTGTATAGATGGGGCGGCGAAGAATTTATAATTGTTCTTGAAGGTGCGCCCATAGCCGGTGCGTTTATAGCGGCGGAAAGGATTCGGCAAGCCATTATGAATTCGGTTTGTCAATTTGAGGATAAAGAACTGCGCGTGACGATGAGTTTCGGTTGCGCTGAAATTAATAATAAACTTTCTGTCGAGGAGAATATTAAGATAGCGGACGGGCGACTTTATCGCGCTAAGGAAAACGGACGCAATCAAGTTGTTATCGAAGACTAACGGAGGATAAATTTTTATGCAGATTAAAGGAACGCTGATGCTTTTGGGCGCGGCGTTTTTTTGGGGGACGACGTTCGTTGCACAGCTTGAGGGCATGGACGGACTCGGACCCTTTTCGTATGCGGCGGCAAGATATTTAACAGGCTTTTTATCATTGGTCGTGCTGTTGCTTTACACGCGCAAGCAACGTGCCCGCGAACGTCATCAAAAAAATTATCAGCGCGGCTTTGCAATTGGTCTGATAATCGGCGTCGTGCTGTTTATCGCAAGCTCCATGCAACAAATCGCGCTTCAATACTCGACGGCGGGCAAGGCGGCGTTCATAACGTGTCTTTATATCGTGTTCGTGCCGCTGGGGGCAAAGCTCTTAGGCAAGATAATTCGTCGCGAGAACTGGATAGGCGCGGGGCTGGCAATCGTCGGTTTATATCTATTGGCGGTCGGCGAAGGCTTCTCAATCCAAATCGGCGACGTGATACTTTTCTTTGACGCGTTCGTTTGGACGGCGCATATCTTAATGGCGGATAGGTTCGCCAGCCGCGTCGACGTTATCGAAATGTCCGCCGCGCAGGTCTTCATGACGATGATTCTAAGTTCAATCGCAATGTTCGCGTTTGAGACGCCAACGCTCGTCACGATGTCAAACGCTTGGTTCGCGATACTCTATGGCGGTGTGATGAGTTCGGGCATTGCGTTCACGTTGCAACTATACGGGCAACGATACGCGGAGCCTTCGACGGCAGCAATCTTAATGAGCTTTGAGGCAATCTTCGGAGCATTGGCGGGTTGGTTCTTCCTTAACGAAGTCATGAGCTTGCGTGAGATTTTTGGTTGCGTGCTTATGTTAATCGGAATGCTCGCGACTCAATGGCAACTTATAAAGCGTGGCTTGTGAAGGAAAAATTATCGGCGCGTCGAATTTTGACAAAAATATTTTTTGAGAGGGACGAAACGTATGGGGGCTAATGATGCGGCAATCAAGGAGGCGTTGAATAGACTTCGCCTTAACAAGGAAAAGCAAAAGGCAACGGACGATGCGGCGATAAAAAAAGCCCTCGTCACGATAAAAGTTTTCGGCGTGGGCGGCGGCGGCAATAGCGTCCTCAAACGAATTGCCGAGAGTGACTTCTTGGAGATTGAATTGGTCGCCGTTAATACTGATTCGCACGCGCTGAGCTTTTCTAACCTCGACAAGATTAAGACGATACAAATTGGTTCGGAAATTACCAAGGGACGCGGCACGGGCGGCAAAGTTGCTCTCGGTGAGCAGGCGGCTAAAAATGATTCCGAACGCTTAAAAGGATTGATGGCAGGCGCGGACATGATTTTTATAACGGCGGGCATGGGCGGCGGCACGGGCACGGGCGCGGCTCCAGTTGTAGCTCGGCTTGCTAAGGAAATGGGAATACTGACTGTCGGCGTCGTCACGATTCCTTTTAAGTTCGAGGGAATTCGCAAGCAACGCATTGCCAATGAAGGTGTCGTCCGTATGCAGTCTTACATGGACGCCTTGATTGTCGTTAAGAACGATAACCTTATGAAGCTCCCGGAGAACAAAGACCTAACTGTAGTCAATGCCTTCAATGCGGCGGATTCTGTCTTGCGTCAAGCGATTCGTTGCGTTGCCGAGCTTATCTTGACTATCGGCGTTATTAATGTTGACTTCGCGGACATGACGACTATCTTTAGGCAGAGTGAATCAAGCGACGCGCTCTTGGGCATTGGGCAAAGTAATATCAGCGCGGTTAAAGCTGTGCAAGAGGCGATTCAAAGTCCGCTGATTGATAAATCGTTGAAGGGCGCACGCGGAATTATTTTGAACATCACCGGCGACGAAACACTCCCGATTCACGACGTGAACGCCGCCGCAAGTTACATCTTCAGCCAGACGGAAGACGACGTGAATATTATCTTGGGAACCGTCCTTGATAAGAGTATGAACGGCATGATTCAAGCGACGATTATCGCTACCGACTTTGCGGATAGTCTCGCGCTTAAGTCGCCGACGATTGAGGCTCCTAAGTCGACTGTCACTGTGTCGAAGGGCTTTAACTTTGAAGCTCCTAAGCCACAGCCGCCGCCGCAAGATAATTTCCAGTTGCCGACGTTCACATTCCGCCCGCGTAATGATAAATAACTTTTCTTTTGCTCACCCAAAGAGCCGCTTTGAAAGCGGCGGAACAATTGATACTTCGTTCCCGTCATTGCCGTAAAGGAGAACAAATTGGATGCAACGTCACGTTGCTCCATGACGGCTTCATTTATTCGTCTTGTCGATATGGTTTCTAATCATCATTAGTTGGAGTGTTCCTATGAATGACAGGTTTCAGCGGCTTAGGCTTTTAATCGGCGCGGAGAATTTCTCTAAGCTCACGGCGGCGACGGTTGCAGTGTTTGGTTGCGGCGGCGTTGGTTCGTTTGCTGTGGAGGCTCTTGCGCGTTCGGGCGTTGGGCATCTGGTTTTAATCGACAAGGACAACATCGACGCGACGAATATCAACCGGCAACTTCACGCGCTCGGCTCGACGGTCGGGCGGTCTAAAGTTGAAATCATGCGCGAACGTATTAAAGATATAAATCCTTCCGCGCAAGTTGATTCGATTCAGAAATTTTTCTTGCCCAGTGAGGCTGTCGATGATTTTTTTATTTGCCGATATGATTACGTCGTCGACGCGATTGACACCTTGACGGCGAAAATTTTTCTAGTCGAAGAATGTACGCGGCGCGGTATAAAAATTATTTCAAGCATGGGCGCAGGCAATAAGCTTGACCCGACACGCTTTAAGGTCGCAGATATTTATCAAACGTCCGTTGACCCTGTCGCTAAAGTCATGCGCAAGAAGCTAAAGGAACGCGACATTAAAAGTTTGAAGGTCGTTTGGTCTGACGAACCGCCGTTGCCTGTCAAAGAGTTTATAGGTAGCAATGCGTTCGTGCCGAGCGTAGCGGGCTTGATTATGGCTGGCGAAGTCGTTAAAGATTTAATCAATTGACATTCAAGCGGCGTTGCTGTTCAAAAAATGTAGACAAGCGAAAAGCTTTGTGTTATATTCTGCAAACGGGAGGCGAAAGGTTGTAATGAGTTCAAAGTTATCAGGCAAGGTGGCGTTCGTGACGGGCGCATCACGCGGTATCGGACGAGCAATAGCACTGCGATTGGCTCAAGACGGCGCAAAGGTCGCATTAAACTTCGCGAGCAACAGTGCAAAGGCGGAAGAAGTCAAAGCGGAGATTGAAGCACTCGGCGTCGAAGCAATGCTTGTTCAAGGTGACGTTGCAAAGTTCGAGGTCGTGACGGAGCTGATAAAAAAAGTTGTCGACACGTGGGGACGGCTGGATATCTTAATCAACAACGCTGGCATTACCCGTGATAATCTTTTGCTCAAGATGAGTGAAGACGACTTCGACAGAGTTATCAGCACTAACTTAAAGGGCGTCTTCAACTGCACGAAGGCTGTTACTAAGCTGATGATGAAACAGCGCGGCGGGCGAATCGTCAATATGTCGAGCGTCGTCGGACTCAAAGGCAACATAAGCCAAGCCAACTACGCGGCGGCAAAGGCGGGCATAATCGGTTTCACAAAGTCGGCGGCGCGAGAATTGGCGTCGCGTGGCGTGACGGTCAATGCAGTTGCGCCCGGCTTTATAAATACTGATATGACTGCCGCGCTCAGCGAAAAAGTCAAGGAAGTTATGATGCAAGAGATACCTGCGGGAAGGATGGGCACTCCCGAAGACGTTGCCAATGCAGT
>CAMNLS010000021.1 GCA_946543495.1 uncultured Selenomonadales bacterium
ACGCCTCGAAGTTATAATAATCCGTCTCGACTTCGGGACCTTCCTCGACGCTGTAACCCATGCTCACGAAAATTTCTTTCACGCGGTTAAGCGTCAACGTCAACGGGTGAAGGTGCCCTTCATGGACGCGGCGACCGGGTAAGGTTACGTCGATTTTCTCCGACGCCAATTTACTTTGAAGCTCCGCCGCCTTGAGTGACGAATTTTTTTCTGCGATGAGCTGTTCAATCGCGGCGCGTGCTTCGTTGACGAGTTTGCCGACAATCGGACGCTCCTCCGCCGTAAGTTGATTCATGCCGCGCAATAAACTTGTAAGTTCACCTTTCTTGCCCAAGAACTTAACGCGCACATCGTCAAGCTCTTTAAGGTTAGACGCTTCATTAATTGCCTCGCCCGCACGATTGCGCAGGTCTTTTATTTTTTGTTCCATTAACAATCCTCCTTTTGCGTAACTAAGCTAACACACGCTGATTAATATTGCAAGCGGAAATAAAAGAAAGGAGCATTCCCCTTTGAGAATGCTCTAAAATCAAGTCGTAAGTTTTTTATGACAAGCACGGCATCGCCTCCGTCGCTGTAAATAATTCCTCCGTCATTAACGTAACCTTCATATCCTTCGGAATTTCTGTAGTAGTGACTGCCGTTGACAGGATATTATTTAGCCGCAACGCCAGCAAGTTCAGCTTCAGCCTCGTCGGAAGCCGCCGCGACTTCGTTAAGAGCCTCGACAAGCTTATCAGGGTCAATGCCATGAACAAGCGCGCCTTCTTCGATGTTCTCGAATTGCGCCGCATGACAGCCAAAGCAACCCATGCCCGCATACATGAAAACCATCATGGTATCGGGATAACGCTGAACGACTTCGATTATGTTCATGTCTTTAGTAATCTTCATAAAAAATTCCTCCTTTGAATTGCCGCAAATTATATCACCTAAAGACTTAGCGTCAATGAATTTCGGCTGAAAAAATTTTTTGAGAAACCTAAAGGAAATTTTTACCATAGGGCGAATAGGATTTCAAAACGATTTAAGGAGCGAGTGAACTTGAAATTTCAGCACAAAAGCGTTATGCTAGCCGAAGTTTTAAACGCGCTCGACATTAAACCGAACGGAATCTATCTTGATTGTACCTTGGGGGGCGGAGGACACGCACGGGCTATCGGTGAACGACTGAACGCGGGCGGCTTGCTTATCGGCATTGACCAAGACGAAGACGCAATCAACGCCGCTACAGAAAATTTATCGGGCTTAGCTTGCAACGTAAAGATTGTGCGCGGCAACTTCAGCGAACTCGACACAATCCTCGACGATTTGGGCATTGATGAGCTTGACGGCGTAACCTTCGACCTCGGTGTTTCCTCCTATCAGATTGACACGGCTCAGCGCGGCTTCTCTTATATGAACAATGCCCCGCTTGATATGCGCATGGATAGACGACGAATTTTGACGGCACGTGACGTGATTAACAGCTACGACGAAGACCGCTTGATAAAAATTTTCCGCGAATATGGTGAGGAACGCTTTGCAAAAAGAATTGCCGCCGCCCTTTGTCGTCAAAGAAAAATCGCCGCGCTTGAGACGACTGGCGAACTCGTCAAGCTGATTGAACAGACCGTTCCGCGAACTAAAAACGGCGGTCATCCTGCCAAAAGAATTTTCCAGGCGATTAGAATTGAAGTCAACGGCGAACTCGAAATTTTAGCCGACTCAATAAAAAAAGCCGTCAACAGGTTGAAACCCGGCGGACGGCTTGCGGTGATAACTTTCCATTCGCTCGAAGATAGAATCATTAAAGAGACGCTCAAGACGCTTGCTCAAGGTTGCATTTGCCCAAAGAATTTCCCCGTGTGCGTCTGCAATCACAAAGCAACGTTAAAAATACTCGGCAAGGCTCACACGCCTTCGCCCGAAGAAATCGAACTCAACAGCCGCGCAAAGTCAGCTAAACTGCGCATCGCCGAAAAAATTCTTGATGAGACTTCAAAGGAGGAATACCATGACAATAAAACGTAAAGAACAAACCTCAGCACAACGCGAGACCGCCGCGCATGAAGCCGAATTGACATTGATTAAAGGTCGCCCACGCCTCAATCACCTGCTAAGGTCGCGTTGCCGCATCGCCTTTGTCGTCTTCGCGGTATTGGCTATGGCAGTCGTGATACGTAGCGGAATCAGCGCAAGCCGCGGTTATGCATTGGTCGCCACGCAAACTCAAGCTCAACAATTAGAACTGGAAAACGAACGACTGCGCGTTGAAATCGCTCAACTCAAGTCGCCGCAGAGGATAAAGCAAATCGCTGAAGACGAGCTGGGAATGATCGTCCCGCGCAAGATGTACTTTTCACACGAGAGATAACCAATCAAAAAAAACTCCTTCACGCCGAAAGGCACGGAGGAGTTTTTTTATTGCTCTAAATCATTTGGCGAACAATCCGAGCAGAATATCTTTAGTGACTTCGGCGGGGTCAAGGTTAATGTCGCTGTCGGCGGCGTCGCTCACGAAGATTGCGTCGGCTCGTTCCAAAATCGCGGTCAAGCTCAACGCCGATTCAAAGCTTGCGTTCATAGCCGCGATAACCTTATTGGTCAGCTCGTCACTGCGGGCAACGATTCTAGTCCCCGTGTTCCCAGAAGAAAAATAAAACTTCTTCGCGCCGTCCGCGTCGGAGGAAAGAAAGCCAAGAAACATTTGCCCTTCCAAAATTTCATTGGGCACGCAGAAAGCAAGCTCGTGCGAATCAATCAGATATTGCTTGTCGATACTGTCTTGAGTCACGTCGCCGAAAATCAACTTGAACGGCACGGACGCATTGTTTTGATTATAGTTGTAGGTGTAGTTGTTAAGGTTAATCATCATCAATTCATCAGTCACGGACTCGCCGACAAAGAAAGCCTCAGTCGCTCCGCCGCGTGCAATCGGCGCATCAGTCATGTCGCCCGAAAAGATTACCTTGCGTTCCCGCGTGTCGATGAAGTTGTCGCCTATAAAGTCATTATGCCAGCCGATGTCGCGTTTAGATGAGTTTAAGTGCAAATCCAAATCCACGCGCACTTCCCGACCAGCGTCAAGGAGATTAAACCAGTGCACGCCGACCACGACGGAATTTTTCTCGAAGGTATACGACGAGCCGCAGGGAATGTTGCCGACAAATTTTTTCTCGCTGATGGGCGCGGCATAGTTGAAACGTTCGGGGATATAAAACTTTTTGCCGCCGACGTTCGGGCGAATATCATCGGCAATCGAATTAATAATCACGTCAAGAACCGTTGAGGCGTCGAAGGTCAAGCCGCCGCGATAATCGTCCGTGAAAGCTTTGCCGTTGCGAATGTTATAGACGATACTGGCGGGCGCGGCTTGTCGATAGAGCAGAGCATTGGCAAGCGAAACTTTTCTATAAGTCGTGACGTTGGCAAGCTCACGGCTAAGGCGGTCAAGGTCGACGGACGCGGCGGAAGTCAACTGCTCAAGAAACTTCGGCGGCGTGGGCTTATGATAACGGTCAGCGAGCTTGCGCATTTTGTTTATCGTGGACTTCATGTAAGCGGAATGAGGCTTGAACGCTAACCAGAGCGGCTTGAACCTGTGAAAGATACTTGCCAGCTTGCTAAGCCCATTCTGTTTAATGTAGCGTGCAAAGAGGTCGTCAAAGCTCGTGTCGGCGTTCCGTAAGGCGTCGAGGGTTGCCTTGTCTTTAATCAGCAAGGTTAAGCCGTTCGCCTTATAAATCATGTAGCGCAGGAATTGCACAGGGTCGGCGGGCAGAATGTTAAGCAGGTCACAGAGGCGCACGGCAAATTCTTTGTTAGGCACGTCGTCGACGTTAAGTTCAATGTCGAGGAACTTTATCACGGCGGCGAGGTCGTCTAGCGTTTCATTGGAGAGAGCCGCGCCCGATTGAATCAACTTAACCGCGCGGGCTTTAACGTCGTCAATGCCAATCGCGTCAATGACTGTGACTTTCACGGGCTTAGCGTCGGCGGGCAACTCAAGCGCGTCGTTGGGAATGTAAACAAGTTCCCTGTCGAAGATACCCAAATCCTCCATGCCATAAGTCGACATGTAGTGCAGGAGCTTATTGACTAAAATTTTTTGCGGTGTGAGTTCGGCGACCGTCCGAAAAGATTTGTAGAAGCCGCGATTCAATTCAAAGATGTTGTAGCCGAACTTGTCTTTAAGGAAGTCGAAGAGTTCAGCGGCGGCGACGCACGGACAAACTTTGAACGCTGTCTCCGTGATGAAGAAACCGTTTGCAAGATTCCGTTCGTTGTCGAGGGTGTACGCGAGAAAAGTTTTGTCTTCGAGGTTGGGCGCGGCTTTGAACAGACTAAGCACGGCTTGCACAAATCGGAACGTCTCGTAAGTTGATTTCATGTTAGAGCCTCCTTAACAAAGAACAAGGGCAGTCAAGCGACCGCCCCTGCCCTCCCGGCGGGAAGTAGAATTTTAAAGCTTGCGTTTTCACAAACAGGAACTTCCTTTGCCGTTTCAATCCCCGCATCCCATACAGGGCGCGACGCCAATAAAGCGTTTCTGACTTATCCTGTGACTCAATTATATTAGTTGTTTTCAAATTGTCAATCGCGGAGGCGTGACTTGTAAGGGATAAAATCCTCAAGCTTCATGACTTTGGTATTGCCCTTCATATCAGCCAAGATAATTTCTTTGACGTTGAACTCAAGCAGGAACTTATAACTTAGTTCGTTGGGCATGTAAGTGCCGTCAATGTCGGCGACAACTGAAATGGCGTCGAATTCGCGCTTGCCTTCGCTAATAGCCTTAGCCATGACGACGACTTCAGCGGGCAATTTGTATTCGGGGATAACGCTGTCAATCGAACAGCCGCTATAAAGTGTGCCGTCCGCCGCCAAGAGACAAGCCCCCGCAGCAATGGTGCCGTGTTCAACGTAAGCATTGCGCATGGCATCTATCGCCGTCCGAACAATCGTATCAGTAATATCGTAATTCATTTAAAAACCTCCTCTTTTAGGTGGGTAGATTGGTAGGTGAGTAGGTGGGCAGTACTATAAACCTATCCACCTAATCACCTACTAATTAACGTCGACGCTTACGACGCCTTCAATACGCTTGACCGCGTCTAAAACTATCACGTTCTTTAAGGCGCGGTGATTATAAACTTCCATTTCAATAATCAGCGTGTCGGTTGAGTCTTCGTCCGCCTTGACTTTAACGTCGCGAATCTTCAACTGCAAATCGTCAATGCAGGAACTAATGTGCATGAGCTGTCCCGGCTTATCCTTCGTGCGAATCGTGATAATTAAATTCTTCTCGTGCATGACCCATTCATCAAGCCGCGATAAGGTTCCGAGCGTCGCGAAGATTAAAGCCGTCGTGAAGAGCGCGCCCGAATAGTAGCCCGCGCCCACTGCCAAGCCTACGCCCGACACTACCCATAGACAAGCCGCCGTCGTTAAGCCCGTGACGGTTAAGCCTTCCTTCATAATTGCGCCCGCGCCCAGAAAACCTATGCCGCTTACAACTTGCGCTGCTAAACGTGCGGGGTCGGCGTTCGTGCGTCCTTCTACGTTGAAATAAAGAGCCTCGCTCAAAACCATAATCAAGCACGAGCCTAAGCACACAAGAACATTCGTACGAAGCCCCGCCGTCTTCCTGCGACTTTGCCGCTCGTAACCGATGACGCCGCCCAGAACGCAAGCCAATGTTAATCTCAAAAACAATTCCCACTCCGAAATCAAATGCTCCACCTCTCAGGATCTGCGCCAAGGACGCCGCGCCCAATCCAAATTTATCAAGTTGGAATTAAAGTAGCGCGCGTCGCCCGAAACCTCCTTTGAAATCCAATCGGGTAAGTCGACGACTTCATTAGCAGAATTCAACTCTACTTCCGCCACGACCAAGCCCGCCAATCGCCCCATAAAAAAATCTACTTCCCAGACGTGTCCGCCAAGTTCAATCGTTCGACGGATTTTCTTTAAGACATTGTTCCCGCAGAGCCGCAAAAGTTTTTCGGCGTCTTCAATCGGTATTTCGTATTCAAACTCTTGACGCGATATGCCTCGTGTTGAAGATTTTATCGTTAAGAAACCGTGATTGTCTTTTACTCTCACGCGGACTGTCGGATGATTTGAAAGGTAGCCTTGCTTGATTAGTACTTCGCTCGAAAAGTTTAGCTTATGCATTTTTCGCTTATCGACTAAGAATTTTCGTTCAATCTCCATCGCCAATGTAAACACCTCGACAACTCTTTTTCGATAAGCCGCCGTTTTTCCCTGCCGCGCCAAAATTTTTATTGACAGGCAAAATCCCGCGCAGTATTATCAGCCCGCATTAATGCTTTAAGGAGGTTGTTTATGGCTAAGGATATTCAGCAACAGACGACAGATTTAAACGATTTGATAAAGATTCGACACGAGAAACTTCAAGGCTTCATTGATAAAGGCGTTGAGCCGTTCGGGGCGCGTTATGAGGTCACGCACCACGCGGAAGACGTTCGTAAGGAATTCGGCGGCATTGAGGGCGAGGAAGACGCCGGCGAAGTTTCAATCGCCGGAAGGCTCATGGCGATTCGCGGACACGGCAAGGCAAGTTTCGCGACGATTGCTGACAGGAGCGGTTCAATCCAAATTTATTTCAAGCTGGACATACTCGGCGCGGACAAATACAGCGAGTTCAAACTCCTTGACATAGGCGACATCATCGGCTTGCGCGGGCAAGTCTTCAAGACTAAGCGCGGCGAATTGACTGTTCGCGTGGAAGATTTCAATTTGCTTGCTAAGTCGTTGCGTCCGTTGCCCGAAAAGTTTCACGGGCTTAAGGAGGTAGAGATTCGTTATCGTCAACGCTACCTTGATTTGATTGTTAATCCCGAAGTGCGCGAGACGTTCATCAAGCGCGACAAAACTATCAAGGCGATTCGACGCTACCTTGACGAGCGCGACTTCATCGAAGTTGAAACGCCTGTGCTCTCGACGATTGCGGGCGGCGCGGCGGCGCGTCCGTTCATCACTCATCATAACGCCCTTGACGTTGATTTATATTTGCGCATCGCCACCGAGTTGAGCTTGAAAAGATTAATCGTCGGCGGCTTCGAACGCGTCTACGAATTGGGTAGAGTCTTCCGCAATGAAGGCATGGACGTTCGCCACAATCCCGAATTCACGAGCGTAGAAATTTATCAAGCCTACGGCGACTACCGCGACTTGATTGAAGTCACGCGGGGCATCGTCTGCGCGGCGGCGGAGGCTGTCAACGGCACGACCAAAGTCACTTATCAAGGCGTCGAGATTGACTTGGCGGAGGCTCCTTGCCTTAGCATGAATGACGCGGTTAAGCAGAAGACCGGCAAAGACTTCTTGTCATGCGCGACCGTCGAAGAGGCGCGGGCTATGGCTGATTCAATCGGCGTGGCTTATGAAAAGCGTTTCGGTATCGGCGGCATTTTGAACGCGGCGTTCGAGGCTAAGGTTGAAGACGATTTGATTCAACCGGTATTCATCACGCATCACCCGACGGAAATTTCCCCGCTTGCCAAAAAGAATCCTGACGACCCGCGAATCACTGACCGCTTTGAGTTCTTTGTTTATGGGCGGGAGCTTGCCAACGGTTTCACGGAGCTAAACGACCCGATTGATCAGCGAGCGCGGTTCGAGGAACAACTTAAACAACGCGAGGCGGGCGACGAAGAAGCGCACGTCATGGACGAAGATTTTATCCGCGCGCTTGAATTCGGAATGCCGCCGACGGGCGGGCTTGGTATCGGCGTTGATAGATTGGTTATGCTCTTGACTGATTCACCGTCAATCCGTGACGTGCTCCTCTTCCCGACGATGAAAGTCATTGCCGAATAAGTATATTCATAGAAAAAAAAGTTTTGTCACTTGGAAAACACCGAGTGATAATTTTTTTTGCAAAAAGTCTTTGTCAAACATGAAAGAAACATGATATAATCTTTTAAAAAAAGAGGAGGGCGCGAACATTGCTTGAGATTATAAAGAAAGCGTTCGATAAGTTCGACGGATTGATTATATTGGCGGCAATATTGCTGTTTAGTCATTTCGACTTTGATAACTTGTCGACGCTAGATAAAATTTACACCGCGTCATTTGCTTTTTGGGCGGTGATGAAACTCATTAGGCTTTACATTATCTATAGGAACGAGAAAGGATGATTCAATGAAGAAAATCTTTTTAACGGTACTAATGTTGGCAACGTTTATCCTCAGCGGTTGCGGCGGTCAAGCTAAGGAAGAACCTAAGGACGAGCCTCAAGCCGAAGTCAAAGACGAACAAGCCGAAGCCTCTACGCCCGCGCAAGACGTTAAAGGCAACTTGAAAATTTCTATGCTAAACGTGGGGCAGGGCGACGCTATCTTGATTCAGACGGGCAAGCAGACAGTTTTAATCGACACCTCCGACACCGACGAACGCGAACTCCTTGTCCGTGAACTGGAAAAACTTTCCGTCACGAAGATTGATAAACTAATCCTCACGCACCCGCACGCCGACCACATCGGTAGCGCAAAAGTTTTAATCAATCCGAGCAAGAAGGAACTCACCGCGAATCCTTACCTTGAAAAAATTTCCGTAGCTGAAGTTTACGACAACGGCATTGCCTCAACGTCGCCGCTTTATAAAAGTTACATGAAGGCTATCGACACTAAGGGCAT
Organism: uncultured Selenomonadales bacterium; assembly: GCA_946543495.1. Lineage (GTDB taxonomy): Bacteria > Bacillota > Negativicutes > Selenomonadales > Selenomonadaceae > Quinella. The sequence continues at coordinate 8,646 of CAMNLS010000021.1, forward strand.
TACTCATCAAAGCTTGAAGGTCGGCGACACGCTAGACTTTGGAAACTCCGTTAAGTTCAATGTGCTTTACCCCACGCCCGAACTTGTCAAGGCGGTCAATGGCGGGCAGAAGTCCGACCCGAACAATGAATCCGTCGTCGGCAAGCTCACTTACAAAAAGTTTTCTATGATGTTCACGGGCGACGCCGAAAAGGAAGTTGAAGAAGCTCTCTTAGCAAACAATAAGACTAAGGCTTTAAACTGTAACGTGTTGAAGGCGGGACACCATGGCAGCTACACCGCGTCGACGAAAGATTTTGTCGCGGCAGTCAATCCCAGTTACGTTTTAATCTCGTGTGGCCCCGACGAAGAACGCCGCAATACTTACGGGCATCCGCACCTTGTGCCGCTCGAAAATTATTTGGCGCAGGGCATCGACCCTAATAACATTTTCTGCACGCGTTGGAACGGCACAATCACAATCATCAGCGACGGAAAGAATTTTTCTGTTCAGCCTGAACAAAAGGAGGAGTGGGTAAACAAATGGATAAAGAAAAAGAAAAAGGACAAAGCAAAATAACCGCGTACCTTGACCGAATCGAAGAGCTTGAAGACGGCTCGGCGTCGGCAGTGTTCTTGGTGGAGGAAGAGGAGGACGAGTTCCGCGAATTCGTCTTGCCCGCAAGCTTTTTGCCCGAAGACACTCAAGAGGGCGAATATCTCACGATTACAATTTCTCGCGACCAAGACAAGACTGCCGAAGCTCTCGACGAGGCGCGGGAACTCTTGAAGGGCAATGGGGAATTAGGAATTAGGAATGGGGAATGATTTTGCTAAAAAAATTTCTAACGTGTTTAAGCCTGCTGATTATCTTCACACTCGCGGCGACGAATACAGCCCTTGCCAAGCCCGCCGAGATAACGGGGATAAACGCCTTCGACTTAGACAACGAGACTGTGCGGATTGAAATTTCATATCGCGGAGGACAAATCGACAACAGCAACGTTTCAACTGATTTGACTTCGGGAATTCTTAGCGTCGAACTTAATAACACGTTGCCGGGCAGAGTGAGCCGCGTTTCGGGCACGCAGATTGAAGCGGGTGCGCGGAACCTCATCGATAAAATCTTTGCCAACGAGACGCAACCGAAGCATACGAAAATTCAAATCCAATTTAAATCCTTGCTTGAAGGCGACGTGAATGTTTCCTTTGAGCCGTCCAATCGTTCGGCGCGGAAGGCAGATAGAGTCGTCATTGACGTAAAGATTGCCGGCGTGCAGGACGAGTCGTTTTATAACTTTGACGGCGGCGATAAAGTCATCGTGCTTGACCCAGGGCACGGCGGCTCCGATGCAGGGGCGATAGGTCCCAGCGGCGTTACAGAAAAATACGTCTCTTTGATGGTCTCGCTTAAAGCTCGCGAACTCTTGAAGGCGTCAGGTTATCAAGTCGTCATGACACGCACGACCGATGTTGATGTTGCCGCGCCGGGTGTCCCCGACTCAACGGAACTTCAAGCACGCGTTGATAAGGCTCCGTCAAATGCCGAACTGTTTATCAGCGTCCATTGCAACGCCTTTTCTAACGGCAAGGCAAATGGCATGGAAACTTATCATGCGCCAACAGCTGTAAAGGGTGCTCGCCTTGCCCGACTCCTTAACGAAGAATTAGAAAGGCTCGGCGGCTTGAACAATCGCGGCGTTAAAGCGGCAAGGTTCTATGTCATGACCCATTCGCAATGCCCCGCGTCATTGATTGAGCTGGGCTTCATCACCAATCCGCAAGAAGAAAAATTATTGGCAAGCGACGATTATCAACAGAAGCTTGCGCAGGCAATTACTAATGCCGTCAACCGCTATTTCAATCAAGGAGGATTTGATTAATCGTGAAGAAAATTTTAATGTCGGCAATGCTCGCGCTGCTCATGTTGACTGCAGGTTGTGATAAGCCGCCTGAGCCGGAGGCGTTGCCTACAACCCCGCCGCCTACTAAACCAATTCAGAAAGAACCAGAAGTCAAACACGAAGTTAAAACAGAACCGGCGACGTCCGAACCCGAAACACCAATACAGCCCGTCGATAATCAGCCAGCAAAGCACGAGAAGAAAGAACAATCTATGAGCGTTAAAGTTTATTATCCTGATGATTCGGGAATGAAGCTTGTTGAAGTCGAACGCGAAATCATCGTTGATGATACGATTGATAAATATACGGCAGCCGTTGAGACTTTGCTTGAGGAACCGGACGAAGAGAACTTAACGACGATTTTCCCGAAGAACACCGGCTTTAGGAGTGTGACGGTTGAGGGTGACTTGGCAACAGTCGACATCGACGGAAGCATTTTAAAAGGTTTCGTCGGCGGCTCCACGGGCGAAGAATTTTTAGTCGGCTCGATAGTCGACACGCTTACCAACTTCCCCGAAGTCAAGCGCGTAAGAATTTTGGTCAACGGACAGGAAGTGGAAACGCTTTCCGGACACATGGATTTAAGCATGCCGCTTGAACGCATGGAAGGTTTAACTGAATAAAATCTTTAAGGAGGCTTGCCTGTGCGGGTCTCTTTTTTTTGTTGCCAATGTTGCATGAATTGAATTGAAGTTGTAAAATCCTTTAGAAAAATTTTTAAGCGCGGCGGTTAATTAATTCCCTGCGCGTGTGAAGGGAGGAAAAAAATTTTAAATGAACCTAGCATCGATTCTTGCTAACTTAAACCCGCTAAAGTATTTGGGAATTATGGTCGGGTGTTTTATCGCGGCAAGCTCAATCAATCTCTTCGTGGTGCCGAGCAGTCTTTTAACGGGTGGAGTAACGGGCATTGCGATTATTTTTTATTTCTTGACGAACTTGCCAATCGGTATGCAAACGCTTGCTTACAATGTGCCGCTGTTAATTGCGTCTTATAAACTTCTTGGCAAGAAATATACGCTCGACGTAGTTATTGGAACGATTATGTTTTCGTTTGCATTGGACGCCACAAAATTTTTAGCCGCTTACACGCCAACTCAAGATTTGATGCTTGCCTCGATTTATGGCGGAATTTTTAACGGCATAGGCTACGGAATTGTTTTCCGCATGAATGGTTCAACTGGCGGTTTTGACATACTCGGCGCAATCTTTAAAAAGTATTACTCAATGGAAATTGGCTCGGTTATCTTTGGCTTTAACTGTCTGATTGTCGCGGTGGCTGGCGTGCTGTTCAATTTTAATTCCGCAATGTTTACACTGATTTGCATGTACGTTACATCGCAGATGACTAATAAAATTATCGACGGCT
>CAMNLS010000022.1 GCA_946543495.1 uncultured Selenomonadales bacterium
TGACGACCGGCGCAAGTACGGAAGTATGGCGGAACTCTTCGCGGCGGTGAATGTTCGACAAGTGCAATTCAATCACGGGAACGGGCACAGCGGCTATCGCGTCGCGCAGGGCAATGCTGTAATGCGTGAGCGCGCCCGCGTTGAGCAAAATAAAATCGTAACGCCCACGAGCCTTTTGAATCGCCTCGACAAGTTCGCCCTCAAAGTTCGACTGCAAGAAGTCTATCGTGTCGACGCCCGCTTCCTTAGCCCGCAAGCGTAGCAGTTCATTTATATCGTTAAGCGTCATTCGTCCATAGATTTCCGGCTCGCGTGTGCCAAGCAAATTCAAGTTCGGTCCATTCAAGACTAATATCCGCTTGACGTTGACGCCTTCAGCGTTTGATTCCAAATCCTTTCTCCCCTTCCACAACGGGCAAGTCGCTAAGCTCCAGGCTCGTAACGTTGATTCGTCCCCTGCCCTTTTTTATTCTGTCGATAAGCTCTTCGACAATCGGTAGCTCGCCTTGAAGTTCCATAGTAACGGAGCTGTCCTTCATGTTCTTGACCCAACCCGTCACACCGCGAGCTCTTGCCTCTGCTTGAACGAAACGCCTAAAGCCGACTCGTTGCACGCGACCGACTGCCCGCCCCGCCTTACGCACGATGTTAATATCTGATGGCAAATTTATTCTCCCCTTCGACGACGGGCATTTCCGACGCTTCGTAATTCGTGACCTTAATCCAATCGTTGCCGCGCTTAATCTTAGCTATAAGCCGTTCGACGGTTGGTGCCTCGCCTTGAAGTTCCATAGTAACGGAGCCATCACTCATGTTCTTAACCCAACCAGTTACGCCCATAGCCTTTGCGTTGCTTTGAACAAAAAATCTGAAGCCGACGCCTTGCACGCGACCTTCAGCACGTCCCGCCACGCGCACGCCGTTTTCAAGATTGATTGGCTCAACGGTCTCGGCGTCTTCGTCTGCGCCGCCAAAAATATTTCTCCAGAAACTCATCTTTATCAGCTCCTCAGCAACGTGACGTTGCATCCAGCGGTCGCGCTTGCGTCTTAAACTATTCAAAGCTTGTGCCCGCGCTTTAACGTCACGAAAAATTAACTCCTCATCAGTGACCAAATTTCTACAGGCTCAACTACGGGCATTTTTATAATCTGTTGGGCGTGCGGTGCGGATAAAATTTCTTGTCCGTCCTCGTCGCGCATTGAAGTTATCGTCTGCGAAAACGTCTTGCCCTTTGGCTGAAGGAATTCCACACGCTCGCCGACGTTGAACTTGCCGCGCTGTTCAATCGTAGCCGTCATCGTCGAAGCGTCGAAGGCACGAACTATTCCAAGAAATTCAGATGCTCGGCTTGGCTTTGAGGTCTCATAAATTTCAGTCGGTTTGCCGTCATTCAAAAAGAATCCTGCCGTGTATGGTCGATGTGCAACCTTATCAAGCTCGGCAAGCCACTCGCTTTGAACTTTAAAGCCGCCGTCGAAGTATGAATCAATCGCCGCCCGATAAACCTTGACGACGCCCGCCACATAATTAACGCTCTTCATGCGCCCTTCAATCTTCAACGAAGCAACGCCACTTTGAATCACCTTGTCCAGGTACGGCAACAAGCATAAATCTTTTGAGTTCATGACGTAGGAGCCGCGCTCGTCCTCGCCAACAGAAAAATATTCGTCCGCCCGCGTCTCCTCCACCAGATTATATTTCCAGCGGCAAGAATGAGTACACGCGCCTTGATTGGCGTCGCGCCCCGTCAGATATTTCGACAGCCAACAGCGTCCCGAATACGATATGCACATTGCCCCATGAATAAAAATTTCCAACTCCGCCGCGCAGTTCCGTTTAATCGTCTCGACCTCCGCGCATGTCAGCTCGCGGGCAAGAACGATTCGACTTGCGCCCATGTCGTGGAAGACCTTCGCCGATCTCCAGTTCGTAACGTTCGCTTGCGTGCTTATGTGAATCTTTAAGCCCGTCTCCTTAACCAAAGACAGAACGCCCAAATCAGAAACTAACACCGCGTCGACGCCGGCATCGTCCAGAAAGTGCAAGTAGTCGGCTAGCGTCTCGAAGTCCGCGTTTCGGGCGAAGACATTGACCGCCGCATAAATCTTCTTGCCGCGTTCGTGAGTGAATTTAACGGCTTGGATAATCTCTTCGCGTGTGAAGTTGTCGCCGAACGCCCGCAAGCTGAAATTCTTCCCGCCGAAATAAACAGCGTCCGCCCCGTAAATCAACGCGGCTTGCAACTTCTCAAAGTTACCAGCAGGCGCGAGCAGTTCCGGCTTAACGATATTGATTGACAAGATTTAAATGCTCCTCGTAAGTGTAAGCGTAATGATTATGACCGAGCCTATCCGCCACGAAGTAAAGATAATCAGTGTTGGCGGGGTGAAGTACTGCTTCAATCGACGCCATGCCAGGATTGGCAATGGGACCAGGCGGCAAGCCAGTATGTTGATAGGTGTTATACGGCGAATCAATCTGCGTGTCTTCGATTGAAACTTCTTCCTTTGGCGCGTCCATTAAGTATTGCAACGTCGCGTCGGTCTGCAATGGCATATTTAGTTTGAGCCGTTTTAACAGAACCTGCGCGACAATCGGGCGGTCTTCAGGGAAACGAACCTCACGTTCAACAAGCGATGCCAACGTTATCAAGTCGTAAATCGACAAGCCCATATTCTCGGCGGTAGTTCGCATTGTCCGCGTTAAGCGTTCGTCAAACGTGCCAGCCATAAGCTTTAATATCTCGTCAATCTCAATGTCGCTTTCAACGTTGTAGGTGTCGGGGAAGAGGAAACCTTCCGCCGCGTAGAAAACATTTTGACGCTTGCGCATGTAGTCGTAGGGCGTAAAGTCCGCCGCCGCCTTGAGGAACTCTTCTTTATCGACAAGGTCAAGATTATAAAGACGCTCGGCAATCTCTTTGACGCCAAAGCCTTCGGGCACGGTGAAGCGCACAAATTTTTTCTCGCCCGTCAAAAGTTTCTCGAAGACTTCTTCATCACTCATGTTAGCCGTAAAGGTGTAGGAGCCGGGGCGGAACTTGTCATCGTAGCCATAGAGCCGCGCAAAGAGTCTGAATCTCAAGCTGCTGTCGATTATACCTTTTTCCGCCAAACGCTCGGCAATCTCGGCAGTTGATATCCCTTCGCGAATTTTTACATTGATGCGCCGTTCTTCCGCGATAACTTCTTCGGTCGGCGTTTCGGTCTGAACGGGCGTTTTAAAGTGTGCAACGGAAGGATCCGCGAAGACCAACACCGCGCCGATAACTACAATGCAAGCGAACACTGCCCCCGCTACAGCCGCCACATATCGCATAGAAATTTCTTCGCGCAGGTCGCTAAACGAAGTCTTCAGCTTCTGCCAAAATGTTTTCTTGCCTGCGCGGCGTGAAGGAATTTTAATTTTCTTGGTGTCGGCGTCGCTTAAGTTTTTTTTATCGTCGGGCGTATTACTCATGCTTCCTCATCCAAAAGCCTTTCATAAGCCTCTTGAACTTTCTCGAACTCTTCGTCGGTCGGCTCTACGTATTCTTCCTCGCCGTCCGCGTTGACGACAATTTTAGCAATGATAACGTCATCATCTTCGCAACAGCCGCAATCGCAACCTTCTTCGTGCTCTTCGTCTTTAACTTCAACCAGCAAAGCAAAGTTCTCGCCGTCAACGGGAATAATCATCTCCTCGACGTAGTAGAATACATTGCCCTTGTCGTCAGTCATCTCAATCAAAAAATCGTCGTCCAGCATTTCTTCTTTATTCATTCCTAATTCCTCATTCCTAATTTTTAATTGAATCAAGCCAGCCTTGCAAGATGTAAACTGCCGCCATCTTGTCGATAACTTGCCTGCGTTTCTTGCGGCTCAAATCCGCCGCGATTAAATTCTTCGCCGCCGCCACCGTGCTTAAGCGTTCATCCCAAAGAACTTGTTTAACGTCGGGGAACGCCGCGTTCAGCTTAGCCGCAAAAGTTTTTACAAGTTCGCAACGTGCGCCCTCGGTGCCGTCCATGTTCTTTGGCAAGCCGATAACAAACGTCGTCGCCTCGTATTGCGTGACGAGTTCGCCGAGCCGTTTCAAGTCGTCCTTGTTCGATGTGCGGCGAATGGTCTCGACGCCCTGCGCGGTCAGTCCAAGTAAATCACTCACGGCAACACCGATCGTCTTGTCGCCCAAGTCAAGAGCAAGTGCCCTCACTTTTTTTCCTCCAGTCGCTCAAGATAACTGCGCACAAGCTCTTCCAAAAGTTCATCGCGCTCGACCTTGCGAATCATGCTACGCGCCTCAAGATAACTCGTCACGTAAGCAGGGTCGCCGCTCAAAAGATAGCCAACCAACTGGTGCACAGGATTATAACCCTTTTCCGTCATCGCTTTATATGCGTTCTTTATGACTTTCTGCGCCCGATTCTCCTCGACGCCAAAGCTAAACATTCTCGTTTCGTCGCTGAAGGTTTTCGTCTCGTCGCTCATTTAATCACTCCCTAAAATTTTTCCCGCATTGTACACCAAAAAAGCGGCAAGTGACAAGAAAAACTTTTCTGATTGACTTTGAAGAATTACCTGCTAAACTAAGTCAAACGAAAGGAGTTAAGATAATGAATAGTATTAAAATGACGGTTCCCGTTACAGTAAAGGCAAAACTTACCGAGAAACTCAGAGCGCGTCTCATCGATGAGGCAGTTAAAGTCGCCGAACAAATGACACTCGAACTTAAGCAGATTAGCATCGACATGCAACGCGAACTCGATAAGAATCCTCAGCACGAAGGACAGATTAGAAATTTCTTTAGCGGCGAAATGGCTCCGCGTCAAGCTCGTTTGGACGAGGCTCATCGGCGCAAAGAAACTTTTGAGAAGCTGGCACTCGGCGCGGAAATTCTTCAAGGCACGACCGAACGTCAGGTTGAGTTGAAAGTCGGCGATAACCTGCGCGAGGCTATGAACGTAGAAATTTTGGTGGAAGATGACAAAATCATTGCAATCAGAGGATAAAATAATCATCGGGAAAATCGGCGCGGCTCGCGGTCTCGACGGCACGTTGAAAATCATTCCGCTAACGGACTTTGAAGGACGCTTCGACGGCTTGGAGAAAATTTTTGTCGGCGATAAGCTTTTCAACGTTGAGGAAGTCAAACACATCAGCGGACAAATTTTTATCAAGTTCGCGGGCGTGGACAGTCGCGAAGACGCACGGACTTTGACGAATAAATTTTTGACGGTCGACAGGAAAGACGCCGCGCCGCTTGCCGACGGAGAATTTTATACGTTCGATATTATCGGTTGCGAGGTCTTCGACGAAAATAAAAAGCTCGGCACCGTGACCAACGTCCTCAAGACTGGTAGCAATGACGTATTCGAGGTCGACGGCAAAACTTTAATCCCCGCGCTCAAATCCGTCGTTCGTTCGATTGACATTGCCGCGAAAAAGATAGTTGTTAGTGATAAGTGGTCAGTGGTAAGTTGAAATGCTTATTGACATCATTACTTTGTTTCCCGAAATGTTCGCGGGTGTCTTCGGAGAAAGCATAATCAAACGCGCTGTCGAAAAAAATATTTTGGAAGTACGTTTCACTCAACTACGCGACTTCGCCTTTGATAAACACAGACAAGTTGACGATTCGCCGTTCGGAGGCGGGGCGGGCATGGTTCTTAAGCCAGAGCCGGTTTATCGTGCCGTGCGTGACGTGTTGAGTAAGTCTGACGAAAAACTTTCTCGCAAAATAATTATCACAGATCCAAGCGGCGAAGTCTTTACACAAGCTAAAGCTAAAAAACTTTCCACGCTTGACCAGATTATTTTTATCTGCGGACATTACGAAGGATTTGACGCGAGAATTTATGATCTTGCCGACGAATTGATTTCAATCGGCGATTATGTATTAACTGGCGGCGAACTTCCCGCAATGGTTATCGTCGACGCGGTGGCGCGTATGCTTCCAGATGTTTTAGGCTCGGCGGAGTCAGCAATAACGGATTCTTTCTTCGACGGCATGTTAGGTTATCCGCAATACACACGTCCGCGAGACTTTGAAGGGAAACTCGTCCCCGATGTTTTATTATCGGGGCATCACGCAGAAATAAAAAGGTGGCGCGAAGCTCAAGCCTTGAATTTGACGCGCGCCCGAAGACCAGACTTGATTCAGTTAGGAATTGGGAATTAGTAATGGGAAATTATAAAAAAGTTTTAGCGGTTATTGTCATTCTCTTGATTTTAACGGTTGCTGTTAGCGTGGCGGCTTATAATAATTGGCAACAGCTCAAAAATCGTAGCGGCAACCCCGCGATAATCGCTCGGCAAGCCATTGAAGCTCGCGACCTTGAAACTTTTAAAAAATATGTCGACCTTGATAAGCTGATTGATTCTGCGGCTAAGGAAATCTTGACAGAGCAAATTAATTCCACAATTGCCCCGACTGCTTATTCAATGGATGAACTTCAACGCCGTTACGACGAACTTAAGCCCGACTTCGTGAATTGTGCGCGAGCGGCGGCGGAAGAATACATTTCAACGGGCAAGGTGACTTTCCCGAACAAATTAACCGAAGCGCAAAAGTTCCTTAAGAAATCTGGCGCGGCGTCCTGCGAGATTAAAAGCATCAGCAAGCCGCAACGCGACGGAAACGAACAAATTGTGATTGTTATGATTTACAATCCGCAGATGAAGTTTAGTTTTGAAGTTGAATTAAATCTTGAGACCGACGCGGAAATTAATTGGCGAATTACGGACGCTAAAGGCTTTGAAAGTTACTACAGCAGCTATCGTCGTATGCTGAGGCGTAAACTCGACTCATTAAACGCGCCGATTGGTCGCGAGATGGATTCAATCTTCAAAGTAAAAAGTTTTAGCATGAAAAACACGGGCGGAGACGAATACGGCTTTTCGCAGACACTCAACATTACTATAAAGGCGGACGTGAAGTTTGATAAGCCGCTTGCAAAAGTTCTCGGCAATGTAATTCTTCGTGGCAAGGACGACCGCGAAAGTTTTACGCCATTTGCTATAGACATGACTAATGCCGCGCAGGGATTGCAGACATTTGACGTAATTAAGACGCTCAACCCGTTTATTCGCGCTGACGTGGACGCCATGAAGCACGGATTAAAGAAAAATGATATTCACATTGAGATAACGGAAATCATCTTCGCGGACGGCACGAGCTTAAAGCAACTAGATAGTTTGCCCGATTAAAATTGTAAATGAGGTGCGTTCAATGAAATGGCTGCTCCCAAACGCTTGCACGGCGGCAAATTTATTTTTTGGAATGCTTTCAATCATCTCGACATACGAAGGCGATTTTTTCTGGGCGTCGGTGTTTATTTTGCTGGCTTTGATAGCTGACGGCATGGATGGACGAGTTGCACGGGCATTAAACGCGGCGTCGGAGCTTGGCAAGGAAATGGATTCGCTGTGTGACCTCGGTTCATTCGGAGTAGCTCCCGCGTTCCTAGCTTACGCCTTCTGCATGAATAATTATGGAACGCTCGGTAAGGCGGCGGCGATAATTTTTGCGTTATGCGGAATGTGGAGGCTTGCAAGGTTCAATGTCAATACAAACGTCGTGCACGGGTTCTTTATGGGGCTTGCAATACCGGCTGGCGGCTGTATCATAGCGACGACGACGCTTCTTTTCCTATCAATGAACATTCACCCTGAACAATTCGGGCTTGTCTATCCGATAACAGTTATAATCGTCGCTTATCTCATGGTTAGTCACGTGCACTATCCAAACTTCAAAGGCGACGGCGGCGAAAAAATATTTTTGGTGTCAAAAGTCTTTGCGGCGGTGATGTTCGCGGCGATAATTTACCTGACGCAAGCGGCAATCGTTCAAGGCGTGTTGACGGCGATTTTCTCAACGTATGCGGTCTTCGGCATTGTCAATTCGCTGATAGCCTTAATGAATCGCGACAAGCTTTGAAGATTAACGGCGGCAAGGTTACAATCATAGAACTTCATCAGATTACATTAGATTATTAATAAAACTTGTTCGGCACTCGGCAAAAAAAAAACGGCTTCCGACTTACAATCGGGAGCCGCTTATTTGTTTAACGATTTCTTTTGCCGCGAACGGTTTGGCAATTTTTTTTGCGCAACGTTTCATCTCGTCGAGGCGCGAAGGATTCTTTAAGAGTTTATCGACGACGACGGAAATTTTTCGTTCGCCAACTTCGATTGCCGCGCCGTGATTGACTGCATAAGCTGCGTTGAGAGCCTCTGGTCCTGGTATTGGCGCGTGGAGGATTAAAGGCAAGCCCGACGCGAATGCTTCTGTCATAGTGAGTGCGCCGGGCTTCGTAATTAGCAAATCAGCCGCCGCCATGAGTTTATCAACGTCCGAGACGTAGCCGAGCACTTCGACCGCTTGAGAACTTTTTATCTTCTTCAGCCGCGCCAATAAATTTTCGTTCTGACCAGCGACAACGATGACTTTAAGCGGCGATTGAACCTTATCGAGTTCGCGGAGCGTCTCTTCGATTGAGCCGAGACCCAAGCCGCCGCCCATGATTAAAATCGTCGTGATTGACGCGGCGATTTTTTTTGTTACGGCAAATTTCTCGTCGATTGGAATGCCCGTTGCGAAAATTTTTTGTCCCGTCCGACAGTGCGTGGCAAGTTCGCGTTGCATTTCCTCCGTAGCGACAAAGTAAGCGTCGACTTCGCCATAAATCCAAATTTCGTGCAGTGAATAATCAGTGAGCACCGTCGCGAGTAAAAATTTTTCGGCGGACTTGGCGTGAAGAAATTTCCACAACGATGCGGCGGCTTCTGGGAAAGGATGCGTGCAAATCACGACGTCGGGGCGGAACTCTTTTAACAGGCGGGCGAAGGGCAAATACATTAGCGCGGAACTCAAGAACCTTGCCGACATCCCGACGCGCCGCCCGTCAGCAAATTTGTAAATTCTGTCGTAGAGGTCAGGGATAAATTTCAACGCGGCGAGATAAAATTTTTTCGTCAGCCAATTCAGCGTCGAAATTTCCTTTGCCATGAAGTCGACGACCTGCGCGGACTCTCCGAAGATTTTTTGTAAAGCCTCCGCCGCTTTCGTATGACCAGAGCCGATTGACGCCGATAAGATTAAAACTTTCATGCCGTTAAGCCGCCGTCAACGCTCAAGACTGCGCCCGTGATAAAGTTCGCCGACGATAAAAAGTAAATCGCCTCCGCGACTTCCTGAGCCGTGCCGATTCTGCCGAGCGGATAAACTTTTGCTAAGTCCTCAAGCGTCAAGCCCGAAGCCTTAAGCTGATTTAACGTCAGCGGCGTTAAAATATCGCCGGGCGCAACGCAATTCACGCGCACGGGGAAACTTGCAAGCTCCAACGCTAAAGACTTCGTGAACGCCACGACTGCACCTTTGCTCGCCGAGTAAGCCGCGCAGAAATAATTTCCTTTAAGTCCCGCATCGCTCGCCACGTTGATAATCACGCCGCAACTTTTAATAAGCTCGTCGACCGCCGCCCGCGACATAAAAAAAGTTCCTTTGACGTTCGTATTAAAGATGTCGTCAAAGGTTTCCTCGTCTGTCAGAGTTATCGCGCCCTCGTGGTAAATGCCCGCGCAGTTTATCAGCACGTCGACATCGCCGAAGTCTTTAACCGTCCGCGAAATAATTTTCTCGCAGTCTTCAACCTTGCGCACGTCCGCCGCGATAAATTCAAAGCTCCCAACAAGCTCTGACTTAACCTTATCGAACCGCGCACGACTTCTGCCGACTAACGCGCAATTAAATTCGTTGGCTAGAAAAATATTCGCCGTCGCAAGCCCGATGCCCGACGTGCCGCCCGTAATTATAACCGTCCTCATCTTTATAACCTCTGCAAACAAAAACAGAGCCGAGCAAGTGCCCGACTCTGCAAAAGTTCTTTTAGTAGTTGACTGCCTCTTTCAAGCTCTTGCCCGCCTTGAAGGACGGAAGTTTGGAAGACTTGATTGAGATTTCTTCGCCGGTGCGGGGGTTGCGACCCTTGCGAGCAGCCCGCGTGCGATTCTCGAACGTGCCGAAGCCCAAAACTTGAACTTTGTCACCTTCAACCAATGCAGCTTTAATAACGTCAAAAGTCGCTGCTACTGCTTTTTCCGCGCTCTTGCGGTCAAGTTTAGCCTTCTCGGCAACGTTTACTATTAATTCAGCTCTCGTCATGAAACGAAATCCTCCTTTTGTTTGTTCCTTACACACGCCACTAATGGCGCGACTACTTAAAAATTACCTGCAGAATTTAGCAGAATATCTAAGAAAAATCAAGTACTTTTTACGCGGTTACGTCAAGATTGTTCCCGACGTTCGGATCAAGACTCTCGATAACTTCCAAAGCCTCTTCCACTGATGAAGTATCTGCCGATATAGCCATCTTCAAAACGGAGACTCCAAGCTCTTGCTGAGCCTTAGCCATGCTCATATCGACGGACATTGCTGCGATTGCCATATCCATTTCCATTTCTAACAGCTCCTTTCCTTAGTCGCCTATAACCTGTTAAATCGTGTTGATAATCAGCGCGATGAATATTAAATCCTCGTCGCCTGTGTTTTCAAGACCGTGTTTATCTCCGTCCGCGCAAAAGGTCGTATCGCCCGCTTTAACTTCGTAGGTCTTGTCGTTGTCGGTGTAAAGTCCTTTGCCCTGCAGAATGTGATACGTTTCGTTGTTGTCGACGTGTTGATGAACGCCCAACGACGCCCCCGCGGGGATTCTCACCTTGGCGAACATGGAACACTTACCGACCATTTCTTTTGGCGTCAACAGGTGCGTGATAAAGATTTCGCCTTTGCCCTTTTTGGCTGATACCGTATTCTGCTCAATAATCGGCATGTTAAGCCCCCCTTATAAATCGTTGTACTCCTCTGCCTTTTCCTTTTCGATACGCTTAGCTTTAAGTCTCTTCAATCTTTCGACCGTGTGAATAATTTGCTCTCTTGTATATGGCTTATGAATAAAGTCAACTGCGCCCATCTTAAGACACTGCATTAACTTTTGCGGCGTACCCATGGAACTTAGCATGACGACAGGGACATTTGGAGCAACTTCGCGGATAAATTCCAAAGCTTCAATTCCGCCTACAACCGGCATGACGATATCTAAGATGACGCCGTCGGGCTCTTGCTCCAAAACAAGTGTTATTGCCTCTTTGCCGTTTACTGCCTCGATAACTTCACAATTCAGATGTTCGAGTTCCTCGCGAAGTTTCTTGCGCAGGAGCCGCGAATCGTCGGTTATCAGTATACGCAACTTTTCTTGCTCGCCCATAAATCTCGCCGCCTCCCTAAAAATAATCGCCCGAAGGCGAAGATATATTTTACGAACCTAACTTCAAGCGGAGAGGGTGGGATTCGAACCCACGGTGCCTTTCAGCATCACCGGTTTTCAAGACCGGCTCCTTAAACCACTCGGACACCTCTCCTCAACGCGCCGATAATAACAAAATCCTTTAACAATGTCAACAACAAAAAAGCGGCAAGCCCTTTGCTCACCGCGCAGAATGTTATTCGATGTCAACTGAAACTTTTTTCTTTTCGCGTGTTGCGGCGGATTTGACTATGGTACGAATCGCCTTAGCAATTCTTCCCTGTTTGCCAATGACCCTGCCCATATCTTCTTTTGCGACGTGCAGTTTCAAAATTGTACGGTCTTCTTCTTCAACCGCCTCGACCTGCACTTCTTCTGGTTTTTCGACAAGTGCTTTTGCCAGCACCGTTACAAGTTCTTGCATGATCCTCTACCTCAACTAATTTGTTCGATGGTTACTCTGCAGCCTTTGCTGCCTTGCGCTCTTCGTGGATTTTTTTCATGATACCCTTTTTGCTAAGGAGCGAAC
>CAMNLS010000023.1 GCA_946543495.1 uncultured Selenomonadales bacterium
AAGTTTAGCCGCGTCTTTGTAGTCAATTTTTTCAACTTTATCGACGCAAAACGCGCAAACTTTTCTGCGCGGGCGTCGACCTCTTTCTCTGCGCATCTTCAATCCTCCTTAAAACGGTGTGTCGTCGGGGTCAATGGGTTCGCCGCCGAAATCGTCGTTGAAATTATTTTTCTTCGGCGGAGCGGAGCCGCGACGTTCCGAATAGCTTTTGTTGGAAGGAGCGGAATAATTATCGTCTCCGCTGTTGGCGCGTTTGATGTCGCCGAATTCGATATTGTCGACAATGACATCAACGCCCGATTTCTTCGTGCCGTCTTTGCCTTCGTAGTTATAAGATTGCAAACGACCTTCGACAACGACACGCGCACCTTTGGTAAGATAGCGGGAACAAAATTCAGCAGTCTTATCCCACGCGATGAGATTAAAGAAGTCCGTAGTTTCTCCGTCTTTAAGGCGACGATGTATGGCGATACCCATGCGGGTGAATGCTTTGCCGCCTTGCGTGTAACGGACTTCGGGAGCTTGAGTCAGATTGCCGCTAAGAAAAACTTTATTCATTCTTGATCCTCTTTCTCGTCAGAACGAACGATCATGTGTTTAAGAATTTCGTCCGTGATTTTCATGACGCGATCACATTCAGCAACGCAAGCGGGTTCGCAAGTCACGTAGAACAACACGTAGAAGCCTTCCGCCTCTTTCTTAATTTCGTAGGCGAGACGACGTTTGCCCCAGCGTTCTTCCTTCGTGATAGTGCCGCCTTGAGCCGCGATGAGCTTTGCAAACTTATCGATGATTGCGACCGTTGCTTCTTCCTCCATTGAACGGATAATAAAGATAACTTCGTACTTTCTCAACTTTTGCACCTCCCTTTGGTCTTCGGCTCGCTTTGAACGAGCAGAGAGTTTATTAGTAACTTAACAGCGCAAAATTATATCACCGAAGATTTTTTTAAGCAAGCCCCACAGAAAATTTATTGACAGGTTGCCGCTTGTAAATAGAAATAAAGCGTGATAAAATCCTTGCGTCTTTTATGAATTGTTTTGCGCGTTGGCAGAAGGAGGTAGTTCCACTTGTTTTTTGGAATGTCAATGAGCGTCGGAATAGATTTGGGGACGGCAAATGTTTTAGTCTACGTCAAGGGCAAAGGAATAGTTTTGCGCGAGCCGTCAGTTGTTGCCGTCGACAAGGACAACGACAAAATTTTAGCTATAGGGCAAGAGGCGCGTGACATGATTGGACGCACGCCCGGCAATATTGTTGCAATTCGTCCGCTACGTGACGGAGTTATTGCCGATTACGAGATGACAGAATCAATGATTCGACATTTTTTGGAAAAAGTTATTGGGCGTTCGTTCTTGTTTCGTCCGAAGGTGATGATATGCGTTCCGACTGGAGTTAATGACGTTGAAAAGCGTGCAGTTCAAGAGGCGACCGAACAAGCCGGAGCCAAACGGACTGAGCTTATTGAAGAGCCGATAGCGGCGGCGTTGGGTGCAGGCATTGATATTTCCGAGCCTATGGGTTCAATGGTCGTTGACATAGGCGGCGGCACGTGCGATGTTGCGGTTATCTCTTTAGGCGGGATTGTCGTTGGCGAAAGCTTGCGTGTGGCGGGCGACAAGTTCGACAGCGACATAGAATTTTATATTAAGAAGGAATACAGCTTGATGATCGGCGAGCGCACGGCTGAAAGTATCAAGGTTACAGTCGGGGCAGCTTATCCTGGCGCAAGGAAGGAAAAAATGAGTGTGCGCGGACGTGACGTTATTAGCGGCTTGCCAAAAAATATAACCGTCGAATCGGACGAGATAGCCAGTGCCTTGCATGATTCGGTTGATAGTATTGTCACGTGCGTTAAAAATGTTTTGGAGCGGACGCCGCCCGAACTCGCCGCCGACATTATGGATCATGGAATCATTTTGACGGGCGGGGGTTCAATGCTTTACGGCTTGGCGGATCTGATTCGCAAGGAAACAAATATTACCGCCATGCTTGCTGATGACCCGCTCTCGTGTGTGGCTATCGGCACGGGCAAGGCTATTGAGTTCAGCAGGACGCTTTAACATCAAAAGGAGGTTACAAGATGAAGCTCAAAAACATTGCGAAATCGCTATTGTCATGTGTACTAGCAGGCGCATTGTTCACGGGTTGCGGCGGCGGCGACACCGGAAGTAGCGATAAGCCTGCTGCTCCTCCCGCTTCTTCTGGTGATATTAAGCTCGGCATGATATCTCACCTCAACGCCACCGAAAAGAGAATGGAAGATATTTTAAAGATGGTGCAGGAAGATTCCGGCGTCAAAGTTACTAATTACGCGCTGACGTATTACGATAGCTTAAAGCTCATGCAAATGGGTATTGAAGCGGGCAACGTGGACTCAATCAGCACTTATCAGAGCGTGGCAAATTACCTCATTGCCAACAACGATAAATTTGAGCTGGTTCAACACGATGCTCTTAATAAGATTCGTAATTCGTTCTGCTTCGCAGTAAGGAAAGAAGACACGCAACTTAAAGCCGAACTCGATAAAGTTGTTGACGAAATGAAAGCCGACGGCTCCCTTGATAAACTCATCAACGATTACATTACTAACCTTGAAAAGGGACAAACTCCGCCCAAAGTTGAACTCACGAAAATTGACGGTGCAGACACAATTAAAGTCGGCGTGACAGGCGACTTGCCGCCGCTTGATTTGGTTCTGCCCGATAACTCGCCCGCAGGTTTTAATACTGCTATGCTCGCCGAAATCTCAAAACGTCTTGGCAAGAATATCGAAGTAATTCAAATTGAGACGGGCGCACGTGCGGCGGCTTTAAGCTCCAAAGTGATTGACGTAGTATTTTGGGTGATTGTTCCTCTCGGCAATGATGGTATCCCTGCCGACATCGATAAGCCCGAAGGGCTGGAGCTAAGCACTCCTTATTTCCAAGATAATGTTGCTAATATTAAACTCAAAGGCAATAAGTAAAATTTTTAACGGAGGTCATTAAAAATGAAACTCAAAAAGATTGCAAAGGTTTTCTTGTCCTGCTTAATGGCGGGCGCATTGTTCACGGGTTGTGGCGGCGGCGACACCGGAAGTAGCGATAAGCCTGCTGCTCCTCCCGCTTCTTCTGGTGATATTAAGCTCGGCATGATATCTCACCTCAACGCCACCGAAAAGAGAATGGAAGATATTTTAAAGATGGTGCAGGAAGATTCCGGCGTCAAAGTTACTAATTACGCGCTGACGTATTACGATAGCTTAAAGCTCATGCAAATGGGCATTGAATCGGGTAGCGTTGACCAAATCAGTCTTTACACCAGCGTAGCTAATTACGTCGTTGCCAATAATGATAAGTTTGAAACTGTCGGCGACGAATTGACGCTTAGAATTCTTTCCGATAACTTCTGCTTTGCTGTAAGGAAGGACGAAGCCGACCTCAAAGCCGCCCTCGACAAAGCTCTCGAAGAAATGAAAGCTGACGGCTCCCTTGATAAACTCGTTGAAGATTACATTACCAACGTAGACAAACAAAATCCGCCAAAGGTTGAAATTCCGATGCTTGAAGGCGCAGATACTATTAAAGTCGGTGTAACGGGCGACCTTCCGCCGCTCGACTATATCAGCGCGGATGGCACTCCCGCAGGCTTTAATACGGCATTGCTCGCAGAAGTTGCCAAACGTAGCGGCAAAAACATGGAACTTGTCAACATAGAAAGTGGCGCACGTGCAGCGGCTTTATCTTCCAAGCAAATCGACGTTATCTTCTGGGTTGTCGTTCCAAATATGGACAAAATGCCTACCGACCTTGACAAGCCCGAAGGCGTCGAGTTCAGTGCCCCTTACTTCAAGGATAATGTTGAGCATCTTAAAATTAAGAAATAATAAAGGAGTAAGCTTTTTATGACGTTAAAAAAGTTCGCTAAGGTTGTGTTGTCCTGCTTAATGGCGGGCGCGTTGTTCACGGGCTGCGGCGGCAATTCCGACACGAAAGATCCCAATTCCCAAGCCACAATAATTAAGGTCGGCATGATTACTCATCTTAACGCCAGCGAAAAGCAGATGGAAGAGTATCTATTTAAAATACAAGAGAAGGCACGCGCTAAGATTGTTAATCATATTCCGAAATTCTACGACAGCTTAAATCTTATGCAACTCGGCATTGAGTCGGGCGAAGTCGACGAGATAAGCACTTATAAGAGCGTGGCGGATTATATCATTGCCAACAACGCCAACTTTGAACTTGTAGCTGACAATACGATAACAGGGCTTGCCGATAATTTCTGTTTTGTTGTGCGCAAGGAAGACACGCAACTTAAAGCCGAACTCGATAAAGCTATCGAAGAAATGAAAGCCGATGGCTCCCTTAATAAACTCGTTGAAAATTACATTACCAACGTAGACAAACAAAATCCGCCAAAGGTTGAAATTCCGATGCTTGAAGGCGCAGATACGATTAAAGTCGGTGTGACGGGTGACTTGCCGCCGCTTGATTTGGTTTTGGCTGATAATTCGCCCGCTGGCTTTAATATGGCGTTGCTTGCTGAAGTCGCTAAACGTTCCGGCAAAAATATTGAACTTATCCAAGTCGACAGCGGAGCGCGTGCAGTAGCTCTGACTTCAAAGCAAATTGATGTTATCTTCTGGGCGATTCTTCCCCTAGATTATAATGCTCCCGCCGACATTGATAAGCCTGACGGAGCGGAATTAAGCGTGCCTTACTTTAAGGATAATATTGTTCATCTCAAGCTTAAAAATTGAGATGCTGATATGATAATTAAGCTTGTCGCAAGAAGAATTGCGGAAAGCTTTTAAGGAGCATTTAACGTGAAAAAAATTTTTACATTGCTGATGATTTGTGCGCTTGCATTAATGACTGGTTGCGGCGGCGGTGGCGGGAATAAATCTGACAACGACGCGGGCAAAGTTAAGCTCGGTATGATAACCCGCCTAAACGCAAGCGAAGAAAACTTTAATGACTTCATGAAGAAAATCGAAGACAGCTTAGACGTAAAGATTGCTTCGCACAAGATTATTTTCTTCGATAGCTTAAGCCAAATGCAAGCCGGCATTCAATCAAAGCAAATCGATGAGATAAGCACTTATCGGAGCGTGGCGCGTTATGCGATTGCTAAGGAGCCGCGTTTTGAAGTGTTGAAGGATCATTCGCTGGAGTTTATTGATTCATTCTGCTTTGCCTTGCGTGACGACGAGACCGAACTTAAAGATTCTTTGAACAAAGTTATTCAAGAGATGCAGTCGGACGGCACGCTTGATAAGTTGACTAAGGAATACATCACTGACATAAACGTTGATAATGATCCGCCTGTAGCTGAACTTCCTCACTTCGACGGCGCAGACACGATTAAAATTGCCGTAACGGGCGACCTTCCGCCTTTGGACTTCGTGAGCGCGGACGGCAAGCCCGCAGGTTTTAATACGGCAGTCCTTGCGGAGATTGCCAATCGCATGAATAAAAATATTGAGCTTGTCAACATTGAAAGCGGCGCGCGTGCGGCGGCTTTAGCTTCTAATCAAGTCGACGTGGTCTTTTGGGCGATTGTTCCTGTCAGTGAAATTATCCCCTCCGACACCGACAAGCCCAACGGCATCATCTTAACGGCTCCTTACTTCAAGGATAAGACTGTTCACATGGTTTTTAAAGCTGAAGAAAAATAATCTATGGAATTCACGGATCTAATTTATAAAATCTTTTTGAAAGACGGTAGCTGGCTGACAATCCTAAATGGTCTATGGGTGACGGTGCAGATTTCTGCACTGTCGCTCCTGTTTGGGACAATGTTCGGCTCGTTGCTGTGTTTTTTTCGTGTAGGAAAGATAAAACTGCTCAAGCTCGTTGCGCAGGTCTACATCTCAATAGTTCGCGGCTCGCCCGTGCTTATGTTGCTAATGCTTTTATTCTACGGCGTGTTTGCTCGTCAAGGCTTAAGCCCCATAATCGTGGCGGTGATAACGTTTTCAATGCACACAGCAGCGCACGTCGCGGAGCTTTTACGTTCGGCGTTAATGGCGTTGGATAAGGGTCAACTGGAGGCGGCGCGAACGTTAGGTTTCTCGAAGTTTCAAGCCTTTAAGCTCGTGACGCTTCCGCAGTTGGCACGCATCGCCAAGCCCGTCTATCAATCAACGGTCGTCAACCTGATTCAATGGACAAGCGTCGTCGGCTACGTCACGATTACCGACTTAACACGCGTGATAAACAACATCGCCTCGCGCACTATGCAACCCATGATTACGATTATTGGCGGCATGATAATTTATCTTGTGCTCTCTTATCTGATTTACGGCGTATTCCATTTGACGGAGCGGAGGCAGAAGCAATGAGTGTTATTGAAGTTCGCGGCTTAAAAATATCTTTCGGTGATTTGCAAGTTCTGCGCGGAATTAATTTGACAGTTGAAGTTGGCGAACGCATTGCGATAATCGGCGGCTCTGGTTGCGGCAAAAGTGTCTTCTTGCGTTGCTTAGAACTCTTAGAAACGCCTGACGCAGGGCAAATCTTCATCGACGGCGAAGAACTCACCGCGCAGGGCGTCAACATTGATAAAATTCGTCGCAAAATGGGAATGGTCTGGCAAAAGTTTAATCTGTTCTCGCATATGAACGTTATGGAAAATTTAACGGTCGCACCGATAAAACTTTTAGGAATGACTAAAGAGGACGCTCATAAAAAGGCAATGGAATTACTCGCGCAAGTCGGTTTGACTTCAAAAGAGGAAGCTTATCCCGAATATTTATCGGGCGGACAACAACAGCGCATTGCAATCTGCCGTAGCTTGATGATGAATCCGAAAGTTATTCTTTTTGACGAGCCAACAAGCGCACTCGACCCGACGATGGTCGGCGAAGTCCTCGCGGTTATTCGTATGCTTGCAAAAAAAGATTTAACAATGATAATCGTAACGCATGAGATGAATTTTGCCCGCGAAGTTGCCACCAAGATTTTATTTTTCGCCGACGGAGAGATTTACGAGCAAGGCACGCCTAAAGAAATCTTCGACGCACCTAAACGCCCCAAGACTATTGCCTTTATTCACAAGCAGAAATATTTTTCCTACGAGATAACCGAACGCGCCTTCGATTTAATGGAGTTGCAGGGCGGCATTCAAACATTCGCGGAAAAATACGGTCTCACGGCTCGTCAAACTAATCGGCTTCAGCTGTGTTGCGAAGAATTGATTTACGAAATGCTTGAGCATGTCTGTTCAGGAGAAAACATTGTTGAAATTACTCTTGACATAACTTATGCTGAAATCGATAACAGCGTTGCGATAAAATTTACTTGCGCGGGCAAAAATTATAATCCCCTCGATAAAAATTTTGACGAAATTGACGAAGAAAATTTAGGCGCGACTATCTTAAAGAATCTCGCGAAAAATTATTCCCACCAATACGACGGCGGCATTAACAAAATAAATTTCAGCCTTGCATAAAAAAAATTAACCGCCCCAACGTTCGGAGCGGTTTTTTTATTGCAAAATTATTGATTAAAATGCGTAGTAGTCGAGCGATTTGATAACAAATTTTTCGGCTTGAGGAATGAAAACGATATTATCGGACTCTTCCTGCGGATAAACGCGTGTCGTCATGACTTCGCAGCCGTCGTTGATGAAAATTTCAATCGCGGACTTGTCGAGGAAGATACGGAACTTGATAATACCGTCGAAGGGTTGCAAAATGACTTTGCGAACGCCCTTGCCGCCCTCAATCGTCTGGTCGCGGTTAAGTTCAAGGACAGGTTTGCCTTCTTCGAGATAATAACGGACGAGAGTCTTTTCTTTATCACTGCTGAAGAGTTCAAAGTCAAATTTGTTGCCCGAAGCGTTGACATCGACATCAAAGAGCAATTCGCCGCAAGTACCTTTAACGCCGTCAAGAGTAGTTGTCTTTTCGAGCGCAAGATCTGTGTAGTGAACGCCTTCGCCGCGCATACATTCGAGTTCTTTCGGCGGAATGGTATAAACTCTGTCGTTTTTGTAGACAAGTTCACGCGGAATAGTAAGCATGGTTGCCCAACCGTCAGCCTGTTCGGGGAAAGGACTTTGCCACGCAGCCAGCCAAGCAATAATGAAGTAACGACCTTCGGGGTTTTTCATCATCGTGGTTGCGTAGAAATCAAAGCCGTGATCGAACGTGAAGAAGTCGCCGCGATAGAAGACGCCCTGATCGTAATCGAGGGTACCGACCATGTAACCAGCTTGGTGAATGTTATGGAACATGTAGCCTTTGTAGGGAACGTGTTGCGGCGAAATGATCATGACATATTTGTCGCCGAAATGCGCAAAGCCCGGGCATTCCCACATGGTGCCTTCAGAATAATCCGGCTTGGAAATGGCGACGACGGATTTAAACGTCCAGTCAAAGAAGTTGTCGGACTCGAACAGGACGATTTGCGTACGGGAGCGGTCACGAATTCTGTTACCAATTACGCAGTAATACTTGCCGTTGTGATCCCAAATCTTAGGATCGCGGAAGTCGATGTTGGCGATAATCGGGTGATCGTTCGGAATGTCGATGACGGGGTTCTTTTCGTACTTCGTGAAGTTAATGCCGTCTTCGGAATAAGCAAAGCATTGACGTTCAGTGACGTTGCCGCCGCCAGCACTGCCGGAAGGATTATAACCGGAAGGATTTGCGGAAGAGTTGACGCCGCCCTCGCCGTTGAACCTTTGCGACGTGTACATCAGCCAGAGCTTGCCCTCAAACTCATAGCCGCAACCGCTGAAGCAACCGTCCCAGTCGTACCATTCGTGACCTTCGGAAAATGCGCCGGGCGTAATGGCAATCGGTTGATGTTCCCAGTGGCAGAGGTCTTTACTTGTGGAGTGACCCCAGTGCATGGGACCCCAGTTCACGGAATAGGGATGATACTGATAGAAAATGTGGTACTCGCCCTTGTAGTACGAAAAGCCGTTCGGGTCATTGAGCCAGCCAACCGGCGGCGCAACGTGATACTTAGGATACCACTTAGACTCTTGAACTTTTTTAGCTTCTTCGGGGTTTAATCTTTTGTCTAACATTCTTAACCCACCTCCGCCGCTAATTTTAAGTTAGTAAAAGATTAAAGTCAACGGATTTTCTTTGGCAAATTCAAAAATTTTTGATACAATGCGTACAAAAACGTTTGGAGGGAATTTTACGTGAAACGAATAATTTTTTTGTTAGTGGTGATGATATTGATGACTTCGACGGCGTTTGCGCAAGACAAAAAAATTTTGTACGTGCCAATAGATGATAGACCGTGCAATTTATATCAAGTGGTGCAAGTGACTCAGAAACTCGGCTATGAATTGTTGACGCCGCCTACTGAACTACTTGGACGCAACACACACAGGGGCGAGCCAGATAAACTTTGGGCTTGGTTTGAAGAGACTGCCCCTCAAGCTAACTTTGCTGTTATCTCGACGGACGCAATGCTTTATGGAAGCCTCGTTGATTCGCGCACGCACACTTACACGGCGGAAGAAATTTTGGAACGTTCCCAACGCTTTAAGACTTTCCATAAACAATTTCCTTATCTGCCGCTCTACGCGTTCGGAACGATTATGCGCACGCCACGTTCGGGAAGTGCCTCAAGTGCCGAGCCTGAATACTACAAAGAATACGGCGCGAAGTTCTTCAATTACACTGCCCTTATCGATAAACAGGAAATGGGACAATTTACAAGTAGCGATAAGCGGCAACTTAAGAAACTGGAGGCGGACATTCCAAAAGAGTATCTCGACGATTGGTTTATGCGCCGTGCTAAGAATTCCGATGCCAGCGAACTCTTTATCGACTACACGCGACAAGGCGTCTTTGAATATTTTCTTTTAGGCTGTGACGATAGCGCGATGTTTTCGCAAACTCACCGCGAGAGCCGCAAGCTTACTGAACTCGGAGCGGATATGGGCAAGACTGTCACACAGGTTACGTCGGGTGCAGATGAACTCGGAATGTTGATGATTGCCCGCGCCATTAACAAAGACCGCGACCAAATTCCGTTCGTTAGCGTCATGTATAACGACGGCAAGGGCGCGGCGACTTTCCCCGCTTACGGTAATGAACCCATTGGCATTTCGATTGACGCGGCGATTATTGCGGCGGGCGGCATGAGGATTCCTACTCCTGAACGCGCTGACATTGTGCTTGCCGTCAACACTCGCAAGAGCGGCAAGACCTTTGAGGCAGCCACCGCCAAAAAGAATAAAATTAATCTGCGCGGCGACGTGAAGACTTTCCTTAAGCCCGTCAAGAGTTTCATTGAGGCGGGTTACCCTGTGGCAATCGCTGATATATCATTCAGCAATGGCGCGGACAACTCTTTAATGAATCAGCTTAAGAAGAACGACTTGCAGTATAAGATTCGGGCTTATGGCGGTTGGAACACGGCGACTAATTCAAGCGGTTTTCTTATCGGCGCGAGTGTCTTAACTAAGTTCATGGACGAGCGGGACATTGCTGAACTTTTGACGACGCGTTATCTTGACGATTGGGCTTATCAAGCGAATATCCGTCAAGAGCTTTATTCAAAGATTTGGGCGATGGGCGGAAACGTTTGGTCGATTGACTCTGACACGCTCCCGCAACTTGAACAATTTTTAACGGACAGATTGAATGCCTTCGCCGCCGAGAATATAATTATTCCGCGCAGGTGGAAGCTTGAGGACATCAAAGCAAGTTTTCCATGGCAAAGGGCTTTTGAATGCGACACGCGTTTTAAACTTGTCGATTAAATGTTCCTCAAGATTCATAAGGAGGTGAGGCAACTAAAAAATAATTAAACATACAAATAACGAAGTAGCAAAGCATTAAAAAGCAACATAAGGTAGCATGATGTAGTACAGCAGTAAAAGTAGCATAAGCAGTACGGCAGTAGTATCTAGCAGTACGAGCAGTATCCAGCAGTACGAGCAGTATCCAGCAGTACAAAATCTGACAAAATCTTTGGAGATGATTATAAGTGACTACAAGGCTAAAAAAATGCTTTGCTATACTTCGTATTAGAGAAGGATTTAATCGACGCGGGCAAGTCGCCGTATTCTATGCTTTGCTTATTCCAGTATTTCTATTTATGGGCGGCGTGGGGCTTGACCTCGGCTGGTACTATCTGAACGTATCGAGACTCCAAAATGCAGCGGACGCCTCTGTAATCGTTGGCGCAAAGAGTTTGCTCAATAAGCTACAGACCGACGACAGCACTAAAGCTAAATACGCCGGCTACAGAGTCAGCCTCGTTGAGAAATATCCCGCTGATAAGCCCTACGAAGTTTCAGATACGAAACCATACATAGACATAACGGCGAGTGCTGAAGAAGCTTTAATTTATGCAAAGAAAAATCTTGCGGATAACTCGGTAGGTTATGCGCCGCCGCAATTCTTCACAGTGGCAGAGGCGGCTACGAAGTTTAAAGACGCGTTGACCGACGGCTACACCAGAGGCAATCCAACTGTCATCATGAATGCCAAACTCTATCAAGATAACGATGACGAGGAGCTTTATTACGTCGTTGACCTCAACGAAGACATTCATCATTTTTTTATCGGCTTCCTTGATGATATGAATGCTGGCGTTGTTGCTGTTGCTAGGCTCTCTAAGTCAGACGGCGTAGATGATCCTCCTACTCCTCCTACTCCTCCGATGCCAGAACCTAAAGAGCTAACAATAATACTCAATGCGAACGGCGGAACTTTAACTGATGATAACAATTTTGCTGGGCAAAAAGAAAGAACCGTGCTTATCGAAGAAAAAGAACCTA
>CAMNLS010000024.1 GCA_946543495.1 uncultured Selenomonadales bacterium
ACGACCTCTTCCACCCCAAGGAAGCGCTCTCCCAAACTGAGCTACGTCCCGAACACCTGCGCAGTCTATCACACCTTAAAAAATTTTGCAAGCTTTTTTGTTGACAACTGAAGTACTAAGCTATAAATTGTAAAGAAAAATTTATTGAAAGGAGCGTGAGTTCATATGTTTAAGCGAAATGGTTCGGGGGGATATCAGATGCGTGGACAGGTTGTTGTATTTTATGCTTTGATGATTCCAGTCTTTCTCTTTTTCGGCGGCGTAGGTCTTGACCTCGGCTGGTATTATTTGAACGTGTCGAGGCTTCAGAATGCGGCGGACGCATCGGTTATCGCGGGAGCTAAAGCATTGGCATCCGACAAGACTAACTTTAATCATTACAAATACAAAGCTCTTGTGGATAAATATCCTAGCGACATGCCCGACACTACGACAAACAAAACGGCGGGCGACATTGCGGCGGCTAATTACACGCTGAAAAATCTTTCTTCCGACGCTAACTATGTTCAAAGCGAGGACGGCAAAACCTACACGCTGAAGGACAACTACACCAGAGGCGACAATACAATCACCATGACGCCTGGTCTTTATAAGGACGTTCAAAACAATTATTACTACGTCATCGGGCTTAGCGAAAACATTCATCATTTCTTTTTAGGTTTCCTCGACGATATGAATGCTGGCGTCGTGGCTGTGGCTATGCTTAAACAGCATGTCATCGTGCCGCCATCTGGCGAAGACGTGGAAACGACTGTTGACGGCACTAATATCTTAAGCGAGATGTACGCTCTGGCTAATGTTTCCGTTATCAAGAACTGGGAGTGGCAAGACTTTTACAGTAAAGATACGGTAACTTATGGAAACCTTCCAGCACAGTATGCAGACTTAGTAGGTACAAAAGTATATCCAAAAGAGATGTACAAAGAAAAGTTTGGAGGAAAAGAAGTTTACGGCACAAACGGCGAAAAGTGGAATGAATACCAAGATAAAACGGAAGATACGGTAAAGAAATCAAACAAAACAAAGACAGTTCACTATAAGGACGGCGACCACTATAGGACAGAAACCGTATTGGTGCAACCAACAAGTCCCGATGGCACTACTTCCAGTAACGCAATAAATTTCGACTCCATAAACCTCGACTTTCATCCTGATCTTAACTATGATTTTACCGAGGATTGGGATATAGGGTATCCAACTCCAGGAGGCAGATCGTTATCCTCTATACAGAACGGTAGCAGATCCAGTCATGCCGGTTACGATCTTAGGATTCACTCTACTTTTAACTTCGGAGTTCCCTATCCCGTTCGCAACAATTGGAAAAATAAAGATACCAATCCAGAAGACGTTTTATACGTGCGCATTGAGAGCGAGCCGATTTTGCCCCTGCCTTTTGTAAAGAATCAACAAACAAAACAT
This sequence comes from uncultured Selenomonadales bacterium, assembly GCA_946543495.1. Lineage (GTDB taxonomy): Bacteria > Bacillota > Negativicutes > Selenomonadales > Selenomonadaceae > Quinella. Next base: position 1,420 of record CAMNLS010000024.1, read on the forward strand.
ACGGTTTTCAGCACAGTGCGCCAGATAATCCTAAACATAAATCAATCAAACATGGGTAGCCAATATCGTCCGCTGATGTTCTTTTACACGGGACCAGAAACTTTCAACAAAGATTACGATTACGAGGACTTGAACGACGATTCACAAGTGCGAGCCTCTCAACCCGTTATCTTAAATCTCAATGCCGATGCTCGCGTTTGTCTGTTTGCTCCGCACAGTCCCGTAGTCATCAACGGCAACAATAAAAAGATGCAAGGCTTCGTTATCGCGAAAAAGTTTGTGCGCCTGACGACTGAAGATGATTACGACGTACGTGAAGAAGACGGCAAGACGAGATATTTTGACAAATCGAAGCCAGATAAAGAATATTTCCTCAAGGAAGATGAGCACGGCAACGATTTGTTCATTGATGAATACGGCAATGTAGATACAAGAGACTTGCCTTTGAATGATTCAAGGTATACTCGTGACCCAGACTATATTGCCCAACTCAAAAACGATTCGGAACGTTCAGACTATCTTGAGCAACTTGCAAGCGACAAACAATATCTTAATCACCTCAAAGGAGATTCGGCTTATGCTAACTGTTCTGAAATGCCAGAGCGTGCCGACAAAATCGACTTCGAATACTTCGACGACTACGAAAAGATTTATAAGATGAATAATGCCTTTAATCTCAGCACAGATTCTTATTACGATTCGTTCCAATTGGAGAGCTTGAAGAGAAACGTTTATACTTACTTGGATAATTATCTTACTCACCGCGACAACGACCCAGAAAACGATAAGCCCTATTCCGTCGACATGTTCTTCACGACTATAAGGTCTACTTGGCTTGATTAATCTTCAGCCCAAACAAAAAGGAGCCTTCGCGCAGGGCGAGGACTCGTCGATTGGTAAATTAAAAAGCCCCCGTACAACCGTTGCGGAGGCTTTTTTTATTGCAGTGCCTTTACAAGCGTCAAAGCATTGTTGAGCATTCTGTCCACGTAGTCGAGTAAGTTTTCAGGCTTAGCCTCGCCCGTGACGATCGGGTCGAGTTCAAAGACTTTCGCGTCAGTTTCGCGGGCAATCGTTTCCGCCGCCTTAGACGAATACTGCGGTTCCGTGAAGATTATCTTTACTGGCAAGGCGTTTATCTTATCAATCGTCTCGGCAAGCTCCTGCGGCGTCGGCTCGGTGCCCGGCTCGCGTTCGATGACTGCAACCACGTTAAGCCCGAATTCCTTTGCCATATAAGGGAACGCCTCATGGAATGTCACGATGTCTCTGTTCGGCAACATTGTCAGCGATATGTGCAGTTCGTCGCGAAGGGTCGTTAGCTCGTCGACGTAATCAAGCGTGTGACGTTTATAAGCGTCGATATGCTTTGGGTCAAGCTCGCACAGCTTAGACGAAATATTTTTCACCTGTTGAATCGAATAAGTTATGCTCATCCACACATGCGGATTCGGCTTGCCGTCCTCCACAATCGGAACTATTTCGGGCGAGTCGCTTGCGTCAATGATTTTCAAGTTCGGGTGCGCCTCAATGACTTTATCCAAGAAACTTTCCATGCCCAGTCCGTTCACGACAAAAATATCAGCCGTCTCCAAAGTCTTCATGTCTTCGGGCGTCAACTGGTAATCGTGCAAGCAACCTGTCTGCGGCGGCGTCAAGTTCACGACCTCCACGCCTTCGACGCCGCGAGTTATGTTCAGCGTGTCAAGGTACATTGGATAAAACGACGTGACGATTTTTAAATTGGCGTCGTCCTTCTTATCGGAGCCGCAACCCATTAGCGCGAACGTCAACAGAATCAGCGCGAGACTTATAATTTTTTTCATGCGCTTAACCTCGATACTCCGCCGCCAACTTTTTGAACAACGGCAACGAACGTTCAATGGTCTCTTGCTTTATGCAGTAAGCCGCGCGGAAATAGCCGGGTGCTCCGAAGTCTGCGCCGGGCACAAGGAGTAAGTCATATTTCTTAGCGCGTTCGCAGAAGGCGTAGTCATCAGCCTCTAAAGCTTTAGGGAACAGATAGAACGCGCCTTGAGGTTTAACACACTCGAAGCCCGCCGCAATCAATCCGTCATACAAAATTTTTCCGTTGCGTTCGTAGGGCGTGATGTCGACTGCTTTGCCCGCGCATTTGGCAACGACTAATTGCCATAAGCTCGGCGCGTTGACGTGAGTAAGAACTCTAGCCGCGCCCGCAATCGCGCCGAAGACTTTATCGAAGTCAGCGACCTCATCGGGCACGACGATATAGCCAATGCGTTCGCCGGGCAACGAAAAACTTTTACTGTAAGAGTAGCAAACGAGCGTATTCCAATAAAAGTTCGTGACCCAAGGCACGTCGACGCCGTAAGCAAGTTCGCGATAAGGTTCATCGCAAATCAGGAAGATGTTATGCCCTTGAGCCTTAAGAATGTCCGTGAGCTTAGCGATTGTCTCTTTTGAGTAAACCGCGCCGCTCGGATTGTTCGGCGAATTGATGATAACTGCTTTAGTCTTCGGCGATAAAAGTTTCGTGAAGTCGTCGAAGTCAATCTGCCAATCTTCGGGGCGCGGCTTGACAACTTTAAGCGTCGCGCCGACCGACTCGACGAAAACTTTATATTCGGGGAAGTAGGGCGCAAAGGTTATGAACTCGTCGCCAGGCTCCGCCAACGCCTTAAAGCAGATTGTAATAGCCGCCGCCGCTCCGCTCGTGACGAAAAGATTTTTCCCTGCGAAGTTCGTTCCGAAGCGTGCGTTGATGCTTTGGGCAAGAGTTTCGCGGACGTTCGGATTGCCAGGCGCGACCGTGTAACCATGAACTTGCGCAGGCTCGTAAGACTGCAGAATATCAATCGCGGCGTCGCGAACGAATTCGGGCGTCGGCACATTCGGATTGCCTAAGCTGAAGTCGAAAATATTTTCTTCGCCGACTTCAGCCGCGCGCTTGCGTCCGAACTCAAATATCGTGCGGATAGTAGATTTCTTCGTGCCCAGCTCATACATTTTGGCTGATACCATTAATAATCACTCCTTGTCATCTGTAAGCTTATGTTGACCAAGCATCGTCGTTAAAGTGTCGCGTGTGAATCGGTAGGCAGGAGAAGAAAAATCTTGCCCCGCGTCGTAGCGATTCGACGGTGCGTTTATCAGTCCGCAAAATGTATCATAGAACATGTCATTTGTAAAATATTCCTCGCGGCGGCTCTCAAGTGTCGTCGCCTGTTCGGGGCAAAGCCTTTCATACTCCGGCGAAAGATAAATGAACATCGGCACGCGCAACATCTCGAAGCGGAACACGTCGGGATTGTGCGATATCTTCAAGTCTTCGCCGTGGTCAGAGAAATAAATCATCGCTTGCAAGTTCAAATTGTCCTTAGCGTAGTCGAAAATCTTCGACAAGACGTAATCAGTATAAAGAATCGAATTGGCGTAGCTCGGCGCGGCAAGCATCATTCCGGTTCCGTCTTTAGTCACCCACTTTTTAAAGCTACGCGGATAACGGCTGTTGTAGTAGATATGACTGCCCATGAGGTGGAAGACGATAAAATTATTTTCGTGCGGGTCGACGCGCTCAAAGAACTTTAATAGCGTCTCGTCTTCAAGCCCGCTAAAGTCAAAGGCGTCGTCCGTCCACTCGGAAACGTCCGCAGTCTTAGCGACAAGAGTTATCGCGCTTTCGTATTCGCCGTAGCGTCCTTGATTGCTGAACCAGTAAGTTTTATAACCTGCCTTGCGTGCCGCGTCGACGATTGAGACCGACTCGAAAAATTCTTTATCGTTGTATTGGCTTTGCTCAGTCAAGGCGCGTTGCAAAACCGGAACTGTCTGCGTCCACGAGGCGTAAACATTTTGGAAGATAATAAACTTTCCGTCATATGTTGTCAAACGCGGTGTATTATCGGGTGTCGCTTCGTAATCGGGATTAATTTTTACGTCATCGGGGAGCGCGGGCGGCGGCGGAACTTTATCAAGCTTGCTCGAAAGCCAGGGCGTGTTGTCGAACGGGAAGGCGGGATTGTAAGCGTGCATGTAATCGCGGCTAGCACTTTCGCCGATGACAAAAATCACGGTGCCTTTTGACTTAGCGGGCAAAGTTTGCGCGGCGTCAATCTTCAAGTCAGCTAATCGCTCGTTGCGTCCTTCGGAGTAGCGTTGGGTCTGTGCGGCGTAGTCAGTGACCGTCTTCCAAAGCCCCGCCATCGAAGTTTGCGGAACGTAGTAAATCAACGCGGCTAAGCTACCGACGAAGGCAACCACTGCCGCCGCAAGTCTGAACTTGTCGACGGTGAGCCGCTGTAGAAATTCTTTGTGCGTCCTGTAAAAGAATCGGAGAGCCAATCCAATCGCCGCGAAGATTAGAAACAAATTCGGCAAGCCAATCATCGCGTGGAGGAATTCGCCAGCCTCATGCCAGTTCGTCAAGTAAATTGCCATGAGCGACGCCGGCGATAAGCAATGCCACGTTAAGCAGTAATAGACAAGCTCGACCAGCGGCACAAGCCAAAAGATTAAATTCAACGCGCAACTTATCCACGCCGAACGCAAAATTATCGTCGTGCTCGTGAGCAAAATAAAAATCGCCGTGCCAACAGCGAAGTCATAATAAATCAGCGACATGAACCATTGCCGCTGATAAGTCCACGTGTAAAGCAACGGGAACATCACGAGCCACGCCAAGCCCGTTAAGAGGTTCGGCAACATCGGACGCGAAAAAATTTCCTTGCGGGCGGCGAACTGAATCAACCATAACAGCGCAAGCGTTACGGGCAACGGCGGGAAAAAATATTTCGGCGCGGCGGGTTGTCCAATGTCAATGTAAAAGACTTCGCCGAGGTAATAATATAACGCCGCATAGGCTAAAAACTTTTTGTTATCGGACATGAGCGAGTTCAGCGGCAAGCTTAGCATTCTTGCGCGCCAGGTCTCCGAGTTCTTTTAATAATATGTCGTCGCAGGAGCTTTTATGTTCGGAAAGTTTCTTCAAGGTCGCGGCGAAGATTTTATCAGCCGTCACGTCAGAGAAATTGCCAAGCGGCTTTTCGTTGACGGAGCCTAAGAAACGTTCAATCTTCGGGTCGTAGGAGATGCCGAGCATGGGAACATTCATAACGCCCGCGAAAATCAGCGCGTGCAGTCGAACACCAATTAAAACGTCCATGCACCCGACGAGGCTTAGAATTTCCCGCGTCGTGAATTCCTCTTCGAGCACAACGGGCGAAGTCTTCATTAAGGCGGCGATTGATTGCGCGGCGCGTATGTCTTCGGGGAACTTCATCGGGATAAAAATAATCTGCGCGTCGTTCGTTTCCGTAAGGCGGTCGAGAGCTTCGGCAAGTTCGCGCTGAAACTTTTCCCACTCAAGCCAATGACGAATCGCCACGCCGATAACTTTACCGCCGCTAGCTTTCACGTGACGCGCTAAAATTTTTTTCCCGAACTCAAGCGGCACAGGTTTAATCGCTAAGACAGGGTCGGCGGTGCAATAAATCTTCGGGCGAGTTATCTTAAGGCGTGAAAGTTCCTCAAGCGAGCCGCTATCGCGAACGGTGATTAAGTCGACGTGATTTAGGATTAAGTTCGTGAGCTTGTGAGCCAACACGCCGCGAATTGGTCCGATGCCTTGAGCATAGAGCATGACGCGTCGCCCGAAGGCAAGCGCAAAAAAAATTATCGTCAGGTAATAGTAAAGACTGCGCCCGCTCGTCACGTTCTGCAAGAGTGAGCCGCCGCCGCTTATGAGCAAGTCCGCCGCGTGGATTTTTTTTATGATAGTCCAAATGTCCAGCCACGGCACCGCGTCGACGTTGTGGCGTCGTTTGGTGTATTCGGGATTGAGTGAAATAACCGTGACGCTTAAGTCTTTGACCTCCTCGCGCAAGACTTCAAGCATCGCCGAGAGCATAGCCTCATCGCCGCCGTTCTTTGAACCGTAATAGCCGGAAACTACGATTTTCATAGCCACCTCAAAAATTTTTCGTAAAGTATATGTGTTTATTCTTCCCGCGCCGCAATTCCCCTGCTTGCATACCTTCAACGCAAATGATAGAATTCAATAAAGGAGTTGATTTATCGTGATTAAGAAAATCTTTACGATAACTTTACTAGGCTTGGTATTGGTGATGAGCGGTTGCGATGATTCGGCTGAAGTCGAACACACGAATCACGAAACTCACACCGCGCAGGCGGCGACCATTGCCAAAAACGTTCCGGCATTCACGACGAAGACAATCACCGGCGAGACGGTCACGAATGAAATATTCGCCGCGAAGAAAATTAGCGTCTTAAACATCTGGGGGACGTTCTGCCCGCCGTGTATTGGCGAAATGCCCAAACTCGGCGAGATGGCTCGTTCAATGCCCAACGACGCGCAACTTATCGGCTTGGTGTGTGACGCTTCGGAAGATTCCGTTCAAGTGCAACGCGCTTTGAAGATAACTCAAGAGGCGGGCGCGGGCTTCGTGAACATTGTCCCCGACGATAACTTACTTGTGTTTATGGAAAACGTGGAGGCGGTGCCGACGACGATTTTTGTCAACAGCAAGGGCGAAGTCGTAGGCAATATGATTGTCGGCGCGGACGTTGAAGGCTACAAAGATGAACTCGAAAGACTTCTCAAGCAGTAGGTTGATAATCTTCTTGGCAAGCGCGGCGATGATTTGGCTTGGAGTTGAACGCGACGAACTGTCGATTATCTTTGCTAAGGCTACGCGAGTCTGTCTTGAATGTATTGGGCTTGGTTAATGAAAAATTGGATGCAACGTCACGTTGCGGCTTGGCTGATGCGGCGGCGATTGATTCAACTTGCGGTGACGCTCCTGACGAATCCGCACGCAACGAACTTTCTAAGCGGCAAGCTTTATCGCGGCGAGATGAAAAACTTCTGCGCACCTGGTCTCAACTGTTGGTCATGTCCTGCGGCGACGTTTAGTTGTCCGATTGGCGCGTTGCAAGCGGTCGGGGGCGCGGGCGGCAAGTTCGGCTTCTACGCGGCGGGCGTCACGCTGTTAATCGGCTTGCTACTTGGTCGAGCGGTGTGCGGGTTCCTTTGTCCGTTCGGGTTGATTCAAGAGCTAATCAATAAAATCCCGTCGCCGAACTTCCGATTGCCGCGCAGATTGACGACGCTTAAATATTTCTTGCTGATAGTCTTCGTGCTGATGTTGCCCGTCGCGACCGAATTGGGCGAGCCGACCTTTTGCGAGTACATTTGCCCGGCGGGAACGTTGGAGGCGGGCTTGCCGCTCATCGCAACGCATGAAGAGTTCCGCAACGTCTTAGGCAAGCTGTTCGCGTTGAAAGTCTCAATCTTAGTCGCCGTGATTGTCGCTTGCGTCGTCGTCCACAGATTCTTTTGCCGCGTGATGTGTCCACTCGGCGCGATTTACGGTTTACTTAACAAGTACAGCTTCTATCAGCTGAACTACGCGGCGGACAAGTGCATTGATTGCGGACGGTGCAAGAGTGTTTGTCCGCTTGACCTCGACCCGACGAAAGAATTTGCGTCTGCAGAGTGTGTGCGTTGCGGGCGTTGTAAAAAAGTTTGTCCGACACGAGCTTTAACATAAAAAGCGACGATTACTCGCCGCCGTAATATTTCAGAGGCTACCCTTTGACGAGAGTACGCCTCTAATTTTTTCGTCGAAGGTGACTGCCGCCCTGAGCGCGTGCCCCAACGCTTTGAAGACCGCCTCGACTTTGTGATGAGAGTTTTTGCCGTAAAGAACTTTGACATGCAGAGTTATACCCGCGTTGAAGGCGAACGCCCGCAGGAACTCTTCGACAAGCTCGGTGTCAAAGTCGCCAATCATCGGCGCAAGCTCCCCAACGTCGCAGACTAGGAACGGTCGCCCGCTGATGTCCAAGCTCACTAGGGCAAGTGATTCGTCCATAGGCAAGAAGAAAGTTCCGTAGCGGGTAATGCCGCGCTTATCGCCGAGAGCCTCCTTCAACGCCGCGCCGAGTGCAATTCCGATGTCCTCTATGCTGTGATGACCGTCAACTTCCAAATCGCCCGCGCAGTGAACTTTCAAATCGAATTGACCATGCACCGCGAACAAGTTCAGCATGTGATTAAAGAAGCCGACCCCCGAATCAATCTCCGCCTTGCCCGCGCCGTCAAGATTTATTTCAACGTCGACGCGGGTTTCGTTCGTCGTGCGGTTAAGCTTGCCGATTCTCATTGCGCCGCCTCCAGAAAACTCTTCATCGCGGCGAATACTTCGTCATTCTCCGGACGTGTGCCGATTGATATTCGCAAGCAGTCCTTAAGTCCGAACGCGCTCGGCGAAAAGTATCTTATGCCAATGTCAAGCGACTCAAGATAGTCTTTAAGCTCCTGCGCCTTGCCTAGCCGTATCAAAATAAAATTCGTCTCGGACGGGAAGACTTCGACGCCCGATAACGTTTTAAGCTGTTCGCTCATGCGTTGACGTTCGGCGATAATCATCTGCAGGCGCGGAACGAATTCATCACGCATTTGATAAACGATGTCCGCCGCCACTAAGCTCAAAACGTTCATGTGATAGGGCATAAAGCATTTGTTAATCATGCGCGTTACGCCGGGTTGAGCAATCATGTAACCGACGCGAGCACCCGCCATACCATACGCCTTAGAAAAAGTTCGGGCGACGATGAGATTCGGGTAACGCTTAACGAGATTGACCGCCGAACGCCCGTAGAACTCAACGTAAGCCTCGTCAAGCAGGAAGGCGCAATCAATCGACGCGGCAATCTTTTCAACCTGCGCGGGCGTCAAGGCGTTGCCGGTTGGATTGTTCGGGTTGCACACGACAGCAAGGCTTGCGTCGACTTCGCGAATTTTTTTTATGAAGGCGTCGACGTTAAGATTAAATCGCTCGTCCAAGTCGAAGGGCACGCCGTCAGCCTCCGCCGCCTTTGCGTAAATCTTGTACATTGAGAAGCTTGGTTGCGGATAAACAATCTTGTGACCCGCTCCGCCGAACGCGTGGAAAATTTTTTCGATAATCTCACTCGAACCGCCGCCTAATAGAACTTGCGACGTGTCGACGGAAAAATTTTTGGCAATCTGTTCGACAAGCGAATAATATTCTTCGTTCGGGTAGCGATTGAACGCAAGCAACGCCAGACGATTCAAGACGCGTTCTTCAATTAGCGGCGGCAATGAAAGCGTCGACTCATTGGCATTGACTTTGATGCGGTAAGTTTTCTCCACGCCATCATACGACGGCATTTTATCCAGTTCGTTACGATAATTGAGCATTTGCAAAACCTCTTCAAAAAATTTTCCCCGATTATAACAGACGCGGCGGGAGCTTGCAAAGTTTCTGTGTGCGGGCTAAAATATTCGCGGAGATGATAAAGATGATTCGCGACGACTTAGCAAGCTTGAACCTAGACGGTGAGCAACTCGACAAGCTGGAAAAGTTTTATCGGCTGGTGATTGAACAAAACCGCGTAATGAACTTGACGACGATAACTGAGCCGCATGAGTTCGCAATCAAACATGTAATCGATTCGTTAAGCGCGTGGGACGACAAAATCTTTCAAGGCGTCGAACGAATTGCCGACATCGGGACGGGCGCGGGCTTCCCTGCCGTGCCGCTTAAGATCTTCCGCCCGCAGATAAAGTTCACGCTGATTGATTCACTGAATAAGCGCGTCGAGTTCTTAAGGCGAGTCGTCACGGAATTGGAGCTTGACGGCGTGGAAGTCATTCACGGGCGCGCAGAGGAATTAGCCAAGCAGGAAACCTTCCGCGAGCAATTCGACGCAGTGACATCAAGAGCCGTCGCGAGGCTGAACATCTTAGCGGAATACTGTTTGCCGTTCGTGAAGGTCGGCGGCGTGTTCATCGCGTGGAAGGGGAAAAATTTTCGTGAAGAGCTTGACGAGGCGCGAGCGTCGATTAAAATCATAGGCGGCAGAAAAATTTTTATCCGCGAAGTAAGCTTGCCGACGTTGGACGAGGTACGCGCAGTGATTTACGTTAGCAAGAAGAAGGCGACGCCCAAAAAGTTTCCGCGTCGTGAAAGCGTGATTAGGACTAAGCATTTGGAAATGAGGAATTGACGTGAGAAAGAAATTGATAACGGGCGTGGCGGTTCTTGCGTTGCTGATGAATGCGCCGCAGGTTTCAGCGGAAGATGAGATCGTCATATTCGGTGGAGAGTTCGATGACGAGGCGACCCCCATAAAAAAAGTTGAGAAGCCTAAGCCAGTAAAAGTGTCGTCGCCGCAAGATAACCCCGCTGACTTGACGCCGGAGCCGCAACCAATTGAACAGCCCGTCGACTTGACGCCGGAGCCGCAACCAATTGAACAGCCCGTCGACTTGACGCCGGAGC
>CAMNLS010000025.1 GCA_946543495.1 uncultured Selenomonadales bacterium
GAGATTTAAGCAGAGCTTCTACCTCAGGACGCGTGGCAAGATTTTCCGAGAACGCAGACGCCGAGCCGGTGCAAAGTCCCATTTTGAATGCACGTTCATAATCGCCGTTGCTTTCAATGTAGCCTGCAACGAATCCCGCAACCATCGAATCGCCCGCGCCAACCGAATTGACGAGCTTGCCTTTGGGAGCTTCGGACTTGAAGAACGTCTTGCCGCCTTCGGGAACAAAGATTGCACCGTCGCCCGCCATTGAGATAAGAACGTTCCTTGCACCCATATCCTGTAACTTCTTAGCGTACTCGAAGATTTCTTCGTCGCTCTTGAGCTTGACGCCGAACATGTCGCCGAGCTCGTGATTGTTGGGTTTGATAAGCCACGGATTGAACTTCAAGACTTTAAGCAGGAGACCCTTTTCCGCGTCGACGACGAAACGAATTCCCTTGCCTTGAAGGCGTCCGAGTGTTTGTTCGTACATGTCATCGGGCAGGGTGTTAGGGATTGAGCCGGAAAGAATCAACGTATCGTCCTTGCCGAGCTTTTCGAGTTTTTGGAAGAGTTCTTCGCGCTTAGCCTCGCTAATCTTCGGACCTTGACCGTTAATCTCCGTCTCAACGTCGGCTTTAATCTTTACGTTAATGCGGGAGAAACCGTCGTCGAGTTTAACGAAGTCATCAGCGGCATTGAAGGCGCGGAGCTGGCGAACAATCTCATCGCCCGTGAAGCCCGCCAAAAATCCCGTAGCCGTCGATTGATGTCCGAGGTTACCCAGCACGATTGAAACGTTGACGCCCTTGCCGCCGCCGAGAACTTGTTCATAAGTCACACGGTTAATCGCGCCCGTCGTGAGCTTATCAAGACGAATGATGTAGTCAATCGCGGGATTAAAAGTTACGGTGTAAATCATTTAAAGTTTCCCCCTTATAAGTTGATTGAAAATTCGTTTGCGATTATACAACAGCATTTAACACATTTCAAGGCAACTGCAACACTTTTTATCATTGCGCAAGCCTTAGAATCTCCGTGACGACCTCTTCAATCGTTAAGTTCGTTGAATCAAGTAACACAGCGTCTTCAGCCATTGCAAGCGGTGCAATCTCACGTTCGCTGTCCTGTTTATCGCGCAGGGAAATTTCTTTCCTTACCTGTTCAAAGTCAGCGGCAATTCCTTTTAACTTTAGCTCCTCGAATCGTCGCCGCGCCCGTTCCTCGACCGTTGCCGTTAAAAATATTTTCAAGTCCGCGTTAGGCAAGACCTGCGTCCCAATGTCGCGTCCGTCCATTATCACTGAAGCTTGAGCCGCCATTGCCCGTTGAAGCTCCGTTAATTTTTTCCTCACGAAACCGAACTTTGCCACGTCGGAAGCTCCGCGACTGACTTCGGGCGTGCGGATTTCTTTCGTGACTTCGACGCCGTCGAGGAATACTCGTGCCGCTCCGTCCAATTTAATATCAATGTCTTGCGTCACGACTTCAGCGGGCTTGCCGCTCTGCAAAACCTTCAACGCAACCGCCCGATACATTGCGCCCGTATCAATATAAGTGTAGCCGAGCTGAGCCGCCACGATTTTGGAAACGGTACTCTTGCCCGCGCCCGCTGGTCCGTCTACTGCAATTATTTTTTTCATGTAATCAACCTCCAGATTTAATTTAACACCTCTGCAAATTTTTAGCAACGTTGCTTATGTTCATTGAAAAGTTTTCATGTTATAATCGGCAACAAAAATTTTCTGAAAGGCTAAACGCGTTATGATTAAACTAGATAAAACCTTCCTGAAATTCGTGGCACTCTGTGCGATAGGATTAACTTTAAATGTACTTGGCTCTCTCTTTACTAGGAATTTTGAGTTGCCTATTTATCTCGATACATTTGGCACGATTTTTATTGCGGCTCTCGGCGGCTACGTGCCAGGCATTATCGTAGGATTCTTTACGAACTTTATCGGCTCTTTCTTCAACGACACTGAAATGCATTACGGCATAGTCAGCGTTTCAATCGCGTGGCTTACAGCATCTCTAGCACGCAAGGGATACTACGAAAATTTTCCAAAGGCAATGACGACAATCCCCGTGACTATATTGGTCACAAGTTTTTTGGGCGCGTTCTTCGGTGAACTCGTAAGCCCTGCTAATTCCTTCAACTCGTTGGATTCGATTAATAAATTCTTTATTAACTTCTTGGAAACCTTCTTTAAAAATTTTTACTACGAACTCCCCGATAAGTCTCTTACCATAATTATGAGTTTCTTTGCGTTGGAATGCATTCCGCCCAAGCTCAAAGAAGATTTTAAATCGCTGGGCAAAATGCAAGCTACTGTAACCGACGAAGTTCACGAGGCTATAAACGCTAAAAATCGTTTTACCTCGTCGCTTAGAACGAAGATGATTTTTAACCTGATGTCGATAACGCTTGGGGTGGCGGTGTTCATTTCCTATTACAGCTACACAACTTACAGAGACGCTATCATAGAAGAACATAAACGAATTGCTAACGGGATAGTGACTATGGTTGCGGAAGAGATTGACCCAAAACGTGTTGATGAATTCCTTGAGCTAGGGCATCATGCGCAAGGCTATAACGAGGTCGAGAAAAAACTTTATAAAATCCGCAACAGCAACTACAACGTAAAATATATCTACGTGTATAAAATAATGGAAGATGGCTGTCACGTCGTCTTTGACTTGGATACGGGAGAGGTTGAAGGCACCGAACCTGGCGAGATTGAAGAGTTTGACGAGGAATTCTATAGCGTTCTTGACGACTTGCTTGCGGGCAGGCACATACCGCCGAAGACCTCTAATGGGCAATTTGGTAATCTACTGACGATTTATAAGCCTGTATATGATTCTGTGGGCAATTGCGTCTGTTATGCGGGCTTGGATTTTTCTATGGACGAGATTAACGACTACGGCAGAAGGTTTATCGCTAGAGTCATTGCTATTTTCTCTGGCGCAGTGGTTTTTATCTTCGTGTTAGGCTTATGGTTCATTGAAAACAATATCATCTTACCCGTCAACACGATGGCTTATTGTGCTAAGAACTTCGCCTATGACAGCGAGGCAGCTCGCGGAAAAAATGTTAAACTCATAAAGAGCTTAGACATAAGGACGCACGACGAGATAGAAAACCTTTACTCCGCTTTCCTAAAGACGACGGCGGACAGCATGAATTACTTTGAAAATTTCAAGAAAGCAAAAGTTCAAGCCGAAGTTCTAAACGAGCTTGCGCATAAAGACGCGTTGACAGGTCTTCAAAATAAAACCTCCTACACCGAGAAGACTGCCAAGCTTGACGAGGAGATTGCCGCCGCCCGCGCAGAGTTCTGCATAATCATGATTGACGTAAACTTCCTTAAGCGCGTCAATGATACCTACGGGCACGAGTATGGCAACACTTATCTTATCAACGCGGGCAAGCTTGCTTGTTCGGTCTTTGGCGAAGAGAATGTCTATCGAATTGGCGGAGATGAATTCGTCGTGGTGCTCACTAATGAACAGCTTGCCACTGTTGATGATAACGTCGCCAAGTTCAGAGGCATTATTAATAAGTTTAAAGCTAATAATACCCTTGAGGCGTGGGAAAAAGTTTCGGCGGCGGTTGGTGTCTCTTACTATGAAGCGGGCGTCGATAAGACTGCGGAAGAAGTCTTTAAGCGAGCGGATGAAGATATGTATAAAAACAAGTTGGCTATGAAGGCGCAGAGAAGGGATTGAGCTAATGAACTACGGCTTAATAATCCCTACACTCAACGCGGGCGAACAATTCCAGACGTTGCTTGAACAAATTGCCGCGCAGTCTTTGCCAACAAAAAAATTAATCGTCGATTCGGAATCAACGGACGACACCGCGCAACTTGCAAAAAGTTTCGGGCTTGAGGTTTTAACCATTCCGCGCAAGACTTTTAATCACGGAACAACGAGGCAGCTTGCCTTAGAAAAAATTTTGCCGCTCGACGTGATAATCTTTTTGACGCAAGATGTGTTGCTCCACGACGACGAATCACTTGCTAAGCTGGTAAAAATCTTCAGCGATGATTCAACGGTCGGCATGAGCTACGGGCGGCAACTGCCACATGCGAACGCAACCAACGAGGCGGCAATCCTCCGCGCCTTCAACTATCCGCCGGAAAGTCAGTTGCGCTCCTTTGACGACAGAAAAGTTTTCGGGCTTAAGACGGTGTTTGCGTCGAATTCTTTTGCGGCTTATCGCGTCGCGGCTCTGCAAAGTGTAGGCGGCTTTCCGTCGAATGTTCCGCTGTGTGAGGATATGTACGTTGCGGCTAAAATGTTGCTTGACGGCTGGAAAGTTTTTTACGCGGCGGACGCGCAGGTTTATCACAGTCACAACTACACGGCGGCGCAGGAGTTTCGTCGCTACGTTGAGATAGGAAAGTTTCACGCGCAGGAAAGTTGGATTCGTGATACGTTCGGTTCGGCGGAGGGCGCAGGTAAAAAATTTGTCTTGATGAAGCTTTCCATATTGGCAAAAAAAAATCCCCTCGACTGCGTGGGAGCAATCTTCAGAGACGCCGCTAAGTTTCTTGGCTATCTCATCGGCAAGCTTGAAGCTTGACCCAGTTGTCGCGGCGGAGCTAGCGGCTTAGTCGGAGCTTACAACCGCGTTCGTTGCGAACGTTCACCAGTTCACGTCCGCCGCATGCACATTGCTACTTGCGTGAAGTTGCCGCATTGCTGGTCCGAATAAACATTTAATCTGCCGCACGCGTCAAGTCGTTGAATCTCATCGTTTCCTTGTCAAAGTGCAAATGTACACTCGTCGTGGGACCATTACGATTCTTAGCGATTATCAGTTCAGCTATATTCTGATTATCTGATTCTTCTCGATTATAATACTCGTCGCGGTAAAGAAACATGACTATATCCGCGTCTTGTTCTAAACTTCCCGATTCTCTCAAGTCGCTTAGTTGCGGCTTTTTTTCTGCCCTTAACTCAACGCCGCGACTTAGCTGGCTTAGCGCGATTATCGGCACTTCCAATTCACGCGCCATTGCCTTTAGGTTTCGACTTATCTCGCTTATTTCTTGCTGGCGATTCTCCGACCGTCCGCCCTGCATCAGCTGTAAGTAATCTATTATCACCATGTCCAGCCCGCGTTCGTGCTTTATTCGCCGTGCCTTACTCTTCATTTCCATTAAGTTTAGTCCCGCAGTGTCGTCTATGTACAGTTTGCATTTAGACAATCGCTCTAATCCGTCCAGCAACATATCCATGTCATCATCGCTGAAATTCCCCGTGTTCAATGCCTGACTGTTCACGCCGCTTGCCGTACTCAATAGCCTGTTCCCTAACTGTACTTTGCTCATCTCCAGACTAAACATCGCTACAACCTTTTCTCGCGCCGCATTTACCGCGATATTCAATGCCAACGCCGTTTTACCCATTGAAGGGCGCGCCGCTAATAATATTAAGTCCGACTTTTGAAAGCCATTCAATATACGGTCTAAATCTATCAGCCCGCTACGTACTCCGGATAACTGTCCTTTGTTCTCGTGCAAGGCGTGGATTCGCTCAAACGTTCGTTGTAATATTTCGCTTACGTCCTCGAATTCCCGCGTCACTTGCCGATTTGATATCGCTAATATCTCAGCTTCCGCGTAACTTAGCACCTTTTCTACTGGATTACGTTCATCGCTTGCCGCCTGTGTTATCGCTTGCCCCGCCGTCATCAACTGCCGCATTATTGACTTTTGACGTATCACTTGCGCATATGTTTCCGCTCGCAACGTCGTATATTCTAACGGTATCAGGCTGAATAGATATTGCCGCGTGACTTTATCCAAATCGCCGCTCTTGCGCAATGTCTGTTCCACGATTAACACATCAAGCGGAATTCCGTATCCACTTAGCTTTAATAATGCCTTGTAGATTAACTTATGCTCTTGCCTAAAGAAATCGTCCACGCTCAACTTTGCCGCTATTGCCGGTATCGCTTCCCCGCCCTTTAGCATCAGCGAAGACAAGAGCTTCTTTTCTATTTCAATAGCCTCCGGCAGTTGCGTTTCATAATCAATCGTCGTTCCCACGTTCAATACTCCTTCTCATTCGACAATTCGAGCTAGAACGTTACGAACCTCATCAATGTCAACGCGGGTATTATTGCAAGGACCGTTAGGACGAATATTCAAGACACCGACGGCTGGCAACGGATATACATCTTGAATACCGCTCATTAAGTCTCGTTCACAAGCTATAGCCAAGATTGCTTGAGGACGAATTTTTTTTACGACTTGTCGCGCCAACGTTCCGCCAGTCGCTACAAAAAAAGTAAAGCCGAGTTCATCTGCAAGCTTCATCAAATCCCCAACGTTACAGCCGCCGCAACGTTTGCAATTATTCGGGTCGCGAGTAATCTTGTGCGAGCAAGTCGACAGCTGCAAGCAATGCGGACTAAGCACGAGTAATTTTTTCGCGGGAACTTTTATTCCGCTCTTCATGAAGATTAAGTTGCTCACTGCCACGAATGAACCTTCAATCTGCCGCCGCTTAACGCCGAAAAGTTTTCCTATTCTCACCGCCACAGGAAACAAAAGCTTTATGAGTGCGAAGCTGTAACGGTGGAATAATTTCAGCGTCGGCAAACCTTTGACCGCTAAAACCATATTGCAGACCGCGCCGAATGAAAACGTCGAGATAAAAATTAAAAATATGCCGACGATTGCCGGCAGAAACTCAAAAATATTTTCGAGCCCCGGACAACAAATCAACCAAAGTCCATAAAGAGCCAATGCAACAAAAAATTCCGATGCCAAGAGCAATCCAAGGAACAATCTTTTCTTCGGACGAACCAATTCAAATGCGTTTAACAAAATTTTCACCGCCTACCAAGTAACTTTGCTTTATTCAAATTTATTACACACAGGAATGATAGCAAAAAAAAATGCCCGCGACAAGGCAGGCGGAAGAAAAAGAAATTTAATTTCAATCCACACACCCATTACGGGTGCGACCATTACAAAACGATGTGCGCCATGACGAAGCCCACGCAACAGCCAGATATGACACCGATTAAACCTGGTATCATGAAGGAGTGATTCAAAATGTATTTGCCAATGCGCGTCGTGCCCGAACGGTCGAAGCCGATACAAGCAAGGTCGGAAGGATAAGTCGGAAGGAAGAAGTAACCATAACACGCGCTGATAAACGACATGATGATAACAGGATCCATGCCGACGCTAAGAGCCATAGGGAAGACGATAGCAATCGCGGCGGCTTGGGAGTTGACGAGCTTAGAAGTTAAGAACGCTATGATAGCAAAAGCCCACGGATAATCAGCGACAGCATTGCCGAGGAATTCTTTAAGAAAAGCCATATGAGCACCAAAGCAAGTATTAGCCATCCACGCGACGCCGTAAACGCTGACGAGCGCGACGATACCGGATTTGAAGACTTGCGAATTGCCAACGTCTTTAGCCTTGACCTTACAAACAAAGAGGATAGCCGCGGCAACGAGGAGCATAACCATTTGGATAACAGCAGTCATGGAAATGGGTTTAAGGTCGCCCTTAGCGTTCGGAAAGTGCGGAAGTAATTCAGGGAAGTTACCTAAACAAGCTATGATGATAATGCCAAAGAAGAAGATATACATAGCATGATAGAACGAGGGCGGAAGCTCCTTATCAAGAAGGGATTCGGAATCGCCGTAGACGTATTCTTTATTGGCGGGGTCTTTGATGAATTCTTGGAAGCGTTCGTCTTTGTCGAGGTCTTTACCGCGACGATAACTCCAAAGAGCCGCGCAAAGGACGCCGATACCGGTAGCAGGCATAGCGACGGCGAGGATTTGCAAGACGGAATAATTATGCCCAGCAGTAGCCATGAAGCCGACGATTGAAACGATAGCGACGGAAACGGGAGAAGCACATATACCCATTTGCGAAGCGACGGAAGCGACAGCCATAGGACGTTCAGGACGAATATTTTGTTTAATGGCGATATCATAGATGATAGGGAACATAGTATAGACGACGTGCCCTGTTCCACACAATACCGTTAGGAACCAAGTAGTGAGCGGAGCGAGAATGGTAACGTGTTTGGGATTATTGCGCAGGAACTTTTCAGCGTATTTGAGCATGACGGTTAAGCCGCCCGAAGTTTGAAGGAAGCCCGCGCAGGTAACGACGGCTAAGATAGTAAGCATAACGTCGATAGGCGGTGTACCTGGTTTGTAGCCGAAAACGAAAGTATAAATAACAAGACCAATGCCACTTATGACAGCTAAGCCAATGCCGCCATGACGTACGCCAATAATCAAGCACGCCAGCAAAACTAGGAATGCAAGGAGCATATCCATACAAATCACCTCTCTAAAATATTTTGTGGAAAGTATTCGCGCAAGTAAATGTATTTCCTGCAACATTGAGCGTAAAAAAAAACCGCCGAGCGACCCGACGGTTAAAATTTTTTCTAGCGCAAGTTCCGTGATTTATTCAACGACTTACCATATCTGACAACGGAGACGGCATAAAGTCCGGCACAAACCGCCGCGAGGATATAGCTAATCATGTAATCAAGCCCGAAGCCAATCGGCGCGTGCAAGATGTAAGTCGAGACGATGTACATATAAAAAGTACCAGGAACGACTGCCATTAGGTAAGGCATATTATTTTTAATCATGTAGACGGCAATCATCGCGAAGGCAAAGACTGCAATCGTTTCGTTAGCCCACGAGAAGTACCGCCAGAGAATTGCAAAGCCGCTTGCGTCAGTCTTAGCAAAGTAAAGCACACCCGCCACGATTGCAAAGATAATCAGCGCGAGGATAAGGACGTTGATTCTTTTTTTATTATCAATGTGTAAAGCGTCGGCAAGCATCAGACGCAGTGACCTTAACGCAGTATCACCAGAGGTTATCGCTAAGACTATGACGCCCAAAACCGCGACCATACCACCGATGTCTCCAAGCATATTCTTGGCGATAACGCCGACGACTACCGTAGGAATTTTTACGAGGTCAGCGTCCACGACCATTGCCAAATTTAGTGCGCCCATTGCCGCAGCCGCCCAACACATCGCGATAAAACCTTCCGCGATCATCGTGTTGTAGTAAATCAATCTTCCATATTTTTCATTGGTGACGGAACGAGCAATAATTGTAGCCTGCGTGGAGTGGAAACCTGACGTAATGCCGCAAGCAACGGTTATAAAGAATATCGGGATAAAGTTTTCGCCGAAGGGGTGGACGTTAGCAATGCCCGCCTCCCAGACTTCTTTAAGCGGGTAGCCATTAATGAACAGCCCGAAGAAAATTCCGACGGCACTAAGCAAGAGGATTGCGCCGAAGACAGGATAGATACGCCCGATAATTTTATCAATGGGCAGGAGTGTCGCGGCGAGGTAATAAGCAAAGATAACGCCGTAAACCATTATGACTTCCGCGCTCAATGTCGAGACATCACCTTTAAGCAGATAAGCTACGAACAAATCACCTGGCGTATAGATAAAGACCGTGCCGACTAAAAGCATAAGCAAGCAGACGAAGACAAGGTAGACTTTGTAAACGCCGCCGCCTAAGAATCGTTGGACTAGCGAGGGCATTTGCTCACCGTTGTTGCGTAGGGAAATCATGCCGCTCATATAATCATGGAACGCGCCGCCGATAACGCAACCGATTGGAATCGTGATAAAGGCAATCGGACCGAAGAGGATACCTTGAATGGGACCCAGCACAGGACCAGTACCAGCGATGTTAAGCAGTTCGATTAAGCAGTTCTTCCATTTATTCATGGGCACGAAGTCCACACCGTCGCGAAGTTTAATCGCGGGCGTTTGTACTGAAGCGTTCGGTTTCATGACGCGTTCGCAAAAGGAACCATAAATCGCCGCTCCGACAATCAGAATCACCAAGCCGATTATGAAGGTAATCAACGTGTGTCACTCCTTGTTTAGATGAAGAGATCATAAGATCAATAGATTATAAGATAGAAAGTTGAGTAGCTTTTAATCTTTTAATCTTTTCATCTTTTCATCTTTTAATCTTTATTCACGTCTTCGATTGAAGTTTCAATCTCCTGCATCTTATAAGCTTCGATGATGTCACCTTCGCGGAAGTCACGATAATCGACGATGGAAATGCCGCACTCATAGCCAGCGGCGACTTCCTTAACTTCGTCCTTAAATCTGCGGAGTGAATCAATTTCGCCGTCGAAAACTTCCACGTTATCGCGAAGGATACGAATCTTGCTGTTGTTAAAGATTTTACCTTCGAGGACGTAGGAGCCGGCAACTAAAGCCTTGCTGAACTTCATGACTTTGCGAATTTCCACGCGCCCTTGAATGACTTCTTTAAACTTAGGAGCAAGGAGACCGCTCATAGCGGCGCGGACATCATCAAGAGCGTCATAAATTACGCGGTAAGTTCTTATGTCGATATTTTCATTAGTGGCGGCTTTCCTGGCGTTATTATCCGGGCGAACGTTAAAGCCGAGAATCAACGCATTGGACGACGAGGCAAGCATAACATCAGATTCATTAACGGCACCAACGCCCGCATGCACGATATTAACGCGGACTTCATCATTTTTATTGAGACCGAGCAACGAGCTACTAAGAGCCTCAACTGAGCCTTGCACGTCCGCCTTGACGACGATATTTAAATCCTTAAGGGAACCAGCTTGAATTTGATTGAACAGGTCATCAAGTGAAACCTTCTTGGAGCCAGAGCGGATAAGAGCCGTGCGCTTGTTTTCGATTCTGTGTTGAACGATGGACTTAGCAAGTTTTTCGTCGAGGGCGGCAAGAATATCGCCCGCTTCGGGCACGTCGTTTAAACCGAGCACTTCGACCGGCACGCTTGGAGTAGCCTTCTTGACGTTGTCGCCGCGTTCGTTAATCATAGCGCGAACTCTGCCATAAGTAGTGCCAGCGATGATAGAATCACCAACGCGCAAGGTACCATTCTGCACAAGGACAGTAGCAACGACGCCGCGCCCGTGTTCCAATTTAGCTTCGATGATAACGCCGCGAGCTTCGCGATTAGGATTGGCTTTGAACTCTTGAACGTCCGCTTCAAATAGAATTTCTTCAAGCAGCTCATCGATATTAATATCCTTCTTAGCGGAGACTTCAACCATGGTTACATTGCCGCCGTAGTCGCGGGAAACTAAATCATACTTCATAAGTTCCTGCTTAACGCGAGTGGGATTCGCATTGGGCTTATCGATTTTATTAATGGCAACGATAATCGGAACCTTAGCGGCTTTAGCGTGATTGATAGCCTCAATGGTCTGGGGCATAACACCATCATCAGCGGCGACGACGAGGATAGCAATGTCAGTGACTTGCGCCCCGCGAGCACGCATAGCAGTAAAGGCTTCATGACCAGGTGTATCAAGGAAGACGATTTTGCGGTCTTTGCAAATGACTTGATACGCGCCGATATGTTGAGTAATGCCGCCCGCCTCCGTT
>CAMNLS010000026.1 GCA_946543495.1 uncultured Selenomonadales bacterium
TCACGGTGCCGCGAAATGTTTACATAATCGGGACGATGAACACCGCTGACCGCTCAATCGCGCTAATTGATACGGCATTACGCCGCAGATTTAATTTTATTGAGATGATGCCGCGCCCGGACGTTTTATCAAGCGATATTGACGGCGTAAATCTGCAAAAATTGCTTGAAAAGCTAAATACGCGAATAGAAACGCTCCTAGACCGCGAACATACAATCGGGCACGCTTATTTTCTTAGCTGTAAGACGCTTGAAGATGTAGAAAAAGTCTTCCGAAATAAAGTTATACCGCTCCTGCAGGAATATTTCTTTGATGATTACGAACAAATTAGGCTTGTACTTGGCGAAAAATTTATTAAGCGCGAACTTTTGCCGAGTTTAGGCGATGTAATGGAAAAATATCGCTATACAATCAACGAAGAAGCATTTAAAGACAGCGAAAGCTATAAATTATGATGACAATCCACGAATACGAAAAAATATATTCCTCCGACTGCGAATCTTTTAAAGAGCTTGCAAAATTTTCAGCGGCTAGCGATTTTCTTAGTATAGGTTGGCAATTCGTTCAAGCAAAAAGTTATGTCGGCGTGATTCGGCTACCGAGCGGCTATCAAATTGAGATTTTGCCGAAATTGCAAGCCGCAGATGAAGATTTACGCGGAATTTTAATTAAAATGTTGTCTACGCTGAAAGATTTTTCCGGAAAAAAATTTTTAGATGCCGAATTGCAAACTTCGCGAATGCCGCTTTATGAAATTTATATCCGAATTTATTTAAAAATGGTTTTGGAGCTTGTAAAACGCGGACTTAAGTCGGATTATGTGTTGCGTGAGGAGAATTTAAAATTTTTAAAAGGAAAGTTGCTTGTAAATGAGAATTTGCGCCGCAATGTAATTCACCGTGAAAAATTTTTCGTAGCGTTTGACGAATACAGCTTAGACCGCCCCGAACACAGATTAATTAAGGCTACGTTGATAAAACTTTTGCGCACGACGCAGGACAATAAAAATTTTCGATTGGCAAGCCGCTTGTTGACGGATTTTGATTATGTAGAGGCGTCAAATAATTATTCCAAAGATTTTTCGGCGGTTTCAATCGACAGGACGAATCACGAATACAAAGTTATAATTAATTGGACGGAAAAATTTTTATCAGGGAAAAACTTCACGCCTACGGCAGGAAAATTAAATGCGATTGCGTTGCTATTCGACATGAATAAACTTTTTGAGGCTTACGTCGCCGAATACGTCCGAAAAATTTTTTCAGAGCGATTTACAGTCAAAATTCAAGTCAGCGAGAGAAATTTATTTGATAATTCAACGGATTACAAGCTTAAACCCGATATAATCCTTGAAAATTCTTCTGAACGAATAATTCTCGACACGAAATGGAAATTTAAAATTACTGAAGACGATATGTATCAGATGTTAGCCTACGCAAGGCGATACGGTACGAAAAAAATTTTTATTCTAAGTCCTGCGGCGGAAAAAATTTATCATTCGGAGGAGTTGGAATTAAAAATTTGCAACGTCGACCTTTTCGACATGAACGCAAGCATAAAAAAACTCCCAATCGCTTGAAAGGGAGTTTTTTTTTGTATAAAAAGCGGTTTAAGCCATAGTCAAAGCCATAATCGCCTTTTGAGTGTGCAAACGATTTTCCGCCTCGTCGAAAATGACATGCGCGTTGTCTTCGAGGACTTCATCTGTAATTTCTTCGCCGCGATAAGCCGGCAAGCAGTGCAAAACGATTGCATTTTTACTTGCGTGGCTCAAAAGTTGCTTATTAACTTGATACGGGGCGAAAATTTTCTTTCTGGCGTCGTGTTCAGCCTCTTGCCCCATGCTAGCCCAAGTATCAGTGGCGATAATGTCGGCATCTTTGACAGCTTCGACAGGATTTTCCGTCCAAAAGAGTTTTGCGCCGGTTTCTTCGGCGTCAGCAAATGCATTCTCGAAAACTTTTTGATTTGGGCGGTAATTTTCGGGCGTAGCGACGCTTAAAGTCATTCCGACCTTAGCCGCGCCGTAAAGATAAGAATTTGTCATATTATTTCCGTCGCCGACGTAAGCCATCTTGAGTGCGCGGAAATTTTTGCCTTTATGCTCGCGAATCGTCAATAAATCGGTTAAAACTTGGCACGGGTGCAATAAATCAGTCAAACCGTTGATGACGGGAATATCGGCGTACTTTGCAAGCTCTTCGACTTTGGATTGTTCATAAGTGCGAATCATAATTCCGTTTAAATAGCGTGAAAGTACGCGTGCGGTGTCTTTAATTGGTTCGCCGCGACCTAATTGCAGGTCTTTACTCGATAAAAATAGTCCCGTGCCGCCTAATTGGAAGATTCCGACCTCAAAAGATACTCTTGTCCGCGTCGAAGACTTTTCAAATATCATTCCGAGCGTTTTGCCCGCCAAAAGTTTATGTTCGACGCCTGATTTTTGTTTAATTTTGAGTTCGGCGGCGAAATTTAAAATTTCTTCGACTTCGTCGCGGCTCAAATCGTGAATCGACAGTAAATCTTTTCCCTTTAACAAAGTTCATTCCCCCAAAACGCTATCCAATATGTTAATAACTTCGTCGACTTGCTCATTGGTGATAATCAGCGGCGGGATAAACCTTAAGACCGTGCCGACCGTGCAATTTATAATCGCGCCGCGTTTCATGCACTCGTTTACGATTTCGACGCCCGAACGTTTAGGCTTGTCGAGTTGCGCTCCTAAAATCAGTCCTTCGCCGCGAATCTCGCTAATTTGTTCGGGATATTTTTTTTGCAAGCCGATGAGTTTATCTTTGAAGTACGCGCCGACCTCTTCGACGTGTGCTAAAAATTTTTCATCGGGCACGGTGTCGAGCACAACATTAGCCGCTGCACACGCCAGAGGATTTCCGCCAAAGGTCGTGCCGTGATCGCCGGGCTTGAAAGCTTGCGCAACCGCCTTCGTGCAGAGGAACGCGCCAATCGGAACGCCGCCCGCCAAACCCTTAGCCAACGTGACGATATCGGGCTTAATGCCGTATTTATCGTAGGCGAAGAACTTGCCACTGCGTCCGATGCCAGCTTGAATCTCGTCGAGAATCAGCAACGCGCCGTGCTTGTCGCAAAGCTCGCGAACTTTCTTTAAGTAGCCGTCCTTCGGAGGATAAACGCCGCCTTCGCCTTGAATCGTCTCCAACATCACCGCGCAAGTCTTATCGGAAATTTTTTCGGCAAGCTCGTCAATGTCGTTATAGTGCACGTAATCAAAGCCGGCGGGCAACGGCTCAAAGCCCTTGTGATACTTCGGTTGACCCGTCGCAGTCAAAGTGGCAAGCGTCCGCCCGTGAAAACTATCCCACGCCGTGATAATTTGCGTCTTATCGGGCGAAATCTTCTTGGCGAACTTGCGCGCGATTTTAATTGCGCCCTCGTTAGCCTCCGCGCCCGAATTCGCAAAGAACGCACGGTCTAGCCCGCTGAGCTTAACAAGTTTAGCGGCGGCGTCGGCTTGCGCTTGCGTGTAGTAAAGATTGCTAACGTGAATGACTTTGGCGGCTTGCTCCGCGATTGCCTTAACCAGCGGCGGGTAATTATGACCCAAAACATTTACCGCAATGCCCGCAAGGAAGTCGATATACTTCTTGCCGTTGATGTCGTAAAGATACGCGCCCTCGCCGCGCTCCAACACGATTTTATAACGATTGAACACGGGCAGATAATTATTGGCGTCCTGCTCGAAAACTTTTTCTTCCGTCAAACGAATCACTCCTTATTCAACCTCAGTTCCAATGCCCGAAGCCGTGAACAATTCTAAGATAAGCGAATGTGGCAACCGCCCGTCGATGATGTACGCTTTATTCGTGCCCCTGTCCAATGCCCGCAAGCACGCTTCAACCTTCGGAATCATGCCGCCGCTTATTACGCCGTCTTTTATAAACTGCCGCGCCTCGTCCGCCTTCAACGCCGAAATAAAAGACTGCTTGTCCTCGAAATTTTTATAGACGCCTTCAGTGTCAGTGAGGAGCAAAAGTTTTTCTGCCTTCAACGCACCCGCGATATCAGCCGCCACATAATCCGCGTTGATGTTGTAGCTTTCGCCGTCCTCGCCGACGCCAATAGGTGCGATAACTGGCACGTAGTCTTGACTGATTAGGTCGTTGACGATTTTGATGTTGACTTGCTTTGACTTCCCGACGTAGCCTATATCAACTTTAGTTTTCTCGCCGCCGTCGTAGACCGTAGCCAACTTTTTTTCCGCCTGAATCAAATCAGCGTCCTTGCCGCTCAAGCCGACTGCGCGAACTCCGCGACGATTTAACAGCGTGACAATCTCCGAATTAATCTTGCCGCAAAGAACCATCTCAGCAATCTCGACAGTTTCTTCATCAGTGACGCGCAATCCGCTCACAAACGAACTTTCCTTGCCGAGCTTTTTTAAGAAGCCGGTAATCTCCGGGCCGCCGCCGTGCACAATCACGACATTAATCCCGACGAACTTCATCAACGCTATGTCTTGCATAACCGACGCTTTAAGCTCGTCATTGACCATTGCATTGCCGCCGTACTTGATGACAATCGTCTTGCCGTGAAACTCTTGGATATAAGGCAGAGCCTCGACCAATATCGCCGCCCTATCGCTTGCCGTGAACGTTTCAATCGGCGCGGAAGTCTTTTTATCAAGTTCGGCGTTGAGTTCCTTTAATATCTCGTCGTGCATTTCTTCAGGCAAAAACTTTTTAAGAATCTCCGTTGCAAATTCAACCTTTAACGTTTCGTCAATCATAAATTGAACCTCCTTAAGGCTTAAAATTATATTTACTTACGGAATTTTTTTCAAGGCGTCGACTTCGGCTTGCAACACTGAAAATTTTTCGCTCGCTCGTGCCGTGTCGCTCTTGCTCATCTCGCTTAGGACGTGTTGAAGTTTTTCCAATCGTTGCGCCGAAAATTTTTCCCTAAGCGGCGACGACTCACGCTTGAAAATTTTGGTTTGACTCAACGTCACGTTGCCCGCGCAGATGATTTCGTAGATGATTCCCGCTGACTCGGCTAAGTCTTCATCAACGATTATCCAAGAGTTTTGATTGAGCCACTCGCGAACTTTATCCGCGCCGTTCATCGGTTGCAGAATCAGCTGCCGCGCCGATTGAACGACTTCGGGCGCGTCTTCAAGAATTTTTTTAATCAACGCGCCGCCCATGCCCGCTATACAAATCGTATCGACTTCGCCCGCAGATAAAACCTGCAAGCCGTCGCCCAATCTCGCCTCAATGCCCTCGACGCCCGAAATATTTTTGCTCAACGCCTCAAACGGTCCGCCATTCTTTTCCGTCGCGATAACTTTGCTGGCTCGCCCGCTCCTAATCAACTCAATCGATAAGTAGCCGTGGTCAGCTCCTATGTCAGCGACGCGACTGCCGCTCCTTACTAAGTTCAGCACCGCTTTTATCCGCGAATCAATCACTTTATCGACCTCCAATTAATTTTATAAGTATGCTTAAAGGAAATGACATGCATGCCGCGAATTTTACCATTTAAGGAGGTTTTTTCAATGCAACAACCCAAATTATCTCCGTTGATGTTATGGGCGTTGGCGTTCGGCTGTTGTATAGGCTGGGGCTCGTTCATCATACCGGGCACAACCTTTTTACCGACGGCTGGCACGGCTGGCACGACGATTGCTATCTTGCTCGGCGCGGCGGTCATGATTCTCATCGCTTACAATTACTACTTCGTCATGCAGAGAAATTCAAAGGCGGGCGGCGTCTTCACATTCACGAAAGAAATTTTCGGACAGGATCACGCATTCTTCTGCGCGTGGTTTCTGTGGATTGCCTATATATCATTGCTCTGGGCTAATGCGACGGCTGTAACGCTCATGGGCAGGAGTTTATTCGGCGACGTGCTACAGTTCGGCTTCCATTACGAGTTCGCGGGCTATGACGTTTATGGCGGCGAAGTTTTCTTCACGATATTTTTGATGTGGCTGTTCGGAATTTTATTTGCGCGATTGAGTTCGCTCGCCAGAAGTCTCCAAATAATTGCGGCAGTCGTTCTGTTTTTCGGCGTGTTAATTTTTTCCCTATCCGCGTTCAATGCCGCGCCCGAATCGTTGAACTTTTATTTTGTCGACGACGAGCCGACTTGGCAACAAATTTTCATGATAACAACGATGATGCCGTGGGCTTTTATCGGCTTCGAGACGATTTCGCAATACACGAACGAATTTAAATGTAGCGTTAAGAAAGCCTTCCCCGTGATGACTGCGGCGATAATCTGCGCGGGCATTGTTTATATCTTGATGACGTGCCTAGCTACGCTAAGCTTTCCGGAACCCTTCAAAAGCTCCACGCATTACTTAAGCAGTTTGAATGAGCTAACGGGCATTGAACAAATCCCTGTCTTTTACGTCGTCATGAAAACTTTCGGGAGCAACGGAATTTTGATTCTCGGAATAGTTATTTCAGCTGCGCTAGTGACGAGCATGATTGGCTATTATCGAACAGTCACGAATTTAACGATAGTCTTCACGAACGAAAACATTTTGCCGAAGCATCTTTCCATACGCAGGAACACCGCGATTTTTATCTTTGCCATATCAGTCATAATGCCTTTTTTCGGGCGGACGATTATTAACTGGCTGACGGACGTAACGACGATTGGCGCGACGATTGCTTACGGTTATACTTCCGCTTGCGTTTACGTCCTTGCCCGCCGTGAAAATAATCGTCTGGCTAAAGTCACGGGCATTGCCGGGATAATCTGTGCACTTCTTTTTACTTTCTTCCTGCTTATTCCAAATTTGTGGTCAACAAACATGCTGTCGGAGGGAAGTTATCTTATCCTAGCGATTTGGGGTCTTATCGGCTTTGCATACTTTAATATCCTCTTCAAGAACAATGAAAAGAAATTCGGCACGTCGCCAGGCGTCTGGCTGATGATGTTCTTCTTGGTTTTCTTTGCGTCGCTGATGTGGATGCGCGAGAAAATGCACAAGGCGTTGACTGCTTTTATCCAAGACATTAATCAATTCTACTACACCAATGAGCTTGCACCGCGCTTTGCTTACACAAACATGCAGATTGATAAAATGCGTGAGGTTCTCCTCGAAAATACGATGACGCTGTTGTTGTTCGCACTAATTGCGCTGGGCTTTTTGTTTACCATTCAATTAAGGATTAAACGCAAGGAAGTCGAAGCCCTCGAAGAACAAAAGCTTAAGGCAGAGGAAAGCGCGCGGGCAAAGACAACATTCCTATCGAACATGAGCCACGACATTAGAACGCCCATGAACGCTATCATCGGTTACACGACGCTAGCCAAACGAAACGACACGACCTATGCGGAGCTGAAATCATTCTTGGAAAAAATCGACGTGTCAAGCAAACACCTACTCGATTTAATCAATGATATTCTTGAGATGAGCCGCATTGAGAGCGGACGTTTGGAATTGGAGCTTGGCGAAGTTGACTTAAAGAAAAACCTTGACGAACTTAAGATGATGTTCCAAACACAAATGGAGACTAAGGGCATAAATTTTTCGATTGACGGCGAAAAGATTCGCAATCGATACGTTATCTGCGACAAGCACCTTTGGAACCGCGTCTTGCTTAATCTCGTCGGCAACGCTTACAAGTTCACGCCGAGCGGCAAGAGTGTCACAGTTACCTTAGAAGAGCTTGACGACGGAAAATTTAAATTGCACGTTAAGGACACGGGAATTGGCATGTCGGAAGAGTTCGCTAAAAAAATTTTCCAAGCCTTTGAACGTGAACGCACTTCTACTGTCAGCGGCATTCAAGGCACGGGGCTTGGCATGGCGATAACTAAAAACATTGTCGACTTAATGGGCGGAACGATTGATGTTATCACGCAAAAGGATAAGGGCACGGAGTTTATCGTTCACGTGGCGTTTGATATTGTTGAGAATCCTGTTATAATTGACGAGCCTGCGCAAACCGCCGAGCCTGATGAATCTGATACCGAATTCGACTTCAGCGGCAAAAAAATTCTGCTCGTCGATGACATTGAGGTTAATCGCGAGATTGCGGTTATGATTTTGGAGCAGTTTGGTTTCGATATTGATACGGCGGTTGATGGGCGCGACGCAATCGACAAGGCGGCGAAGAATTCCTACGACTTAATCTTAATGGATGTTCAAATGCCGGTGATGAACGGCTACGAAGCATCGAAGGCAATAAAAAATTCCGGTAACGGCGTTCCGATAATCGCGATGACTGCTAACGCTATGCCGGAAGATATTAAGCGAGCACACGAGGCGGGCATGATTGACCACATTGCTAAACCGCTCGACTTACCAAAGATGATGAAGACGATTCAAGCCGTCTTAAAAAATTAATAAGGAGCTGAGACTTATGGTTGAGCTTCAGTATCTGATTTTCATAGTGATAATTTTGGCGTTGGTCTTTGATTTTATTAACGGCTTTCATGATACGGCTAACGCCATAGCTACTTCGGTTTCAACCCGCGCCCTTTATCCAAGTCACGCGATAATGTTGGCGGCGGGCTTTAATTTTGTTGGCGCGATGGTTTCAACGGGCGTCGCAAAGACTATCGGCGGCGATATAGTCAGTTCAGCGAGCATAATTGATGAGAAAACAATAATCGCGGCACTAATCGGAGCAATAACGTGGAATTTGTTGACGTGGTGGTTCGGTATTCCGTCAAGTTCTTCGCACGCGTTGATTGGCGGGTTAATCGGCGCGGTTTTAATCTCGGTCGGCGTGCAAGGTTTAAATTTGTTGGGAATAGGCAAAATTATTCTTGCTTTGATACTTTCGCCGGCAATCGCGCTTATAACAGGTATCATCATCATGAATATAATTTTTCGGCTCTTTGACCGCTCAAATCCGCACGTACTCAACGACAGGTTCCGCAGACTACAAGTTGTATCGGCGGCAATGATAGCTTTCTCGAACGGCTCGAATGATGCGCAAAAATCAATGGGAATCATCACGCTTGCGCTTTTAAGCGGCGGATTTATCACGGAATTTGAAGTTCCAACTTATGTTAAAGTCCTCTGCGCTTCGGCTATGGCAATCGGGACGGCGACGGGCGGTTGGCGCATAATAAAAACCGTCGGCGGCAAAATTTTTAAGCTGGAACCTCCGAGCGGCTTTGCGGCGGATTTAAATTCTTCATGCGTGGTTTTTAGCGCGACGCTGTTGCATTTGCCCGTTTCGACGACGCATGTTGTATCGGGTTCAATAATGGGCGTGGGCACTGCTAAGCGTGTAAATGCTGTTCGTTGGGGCACGGCTCAACAAATGGTAAAAACTTGGGTAATGACAATCCCAATCACGGCGGCAATCGGCGCAGCGTCGTTCGCCTTAGTTGAATTCATATTTTAAGAAGATTTTTCCTTGAGAGCAATAAAAAAACTCCCGTCGCCTTTGACGGGAGCTTTTTTGTTTCTAAAGTTCGTTATTCGACAAATCAAACCTTTTACGCTCTAAATAATCCATCAAGCGCAAATCTTTTTCGGGATTTGGATTCACGTCGTAATATTCGGAGTCAAGCCCAGGCGTATACTCTTCGGCAATCTTCTCGAAGTGTTTTTCATTAGCTTTAAAGCCAAGTTGCTTATTCATGACCTTGCCGAGCCGTTCAGCGTCGGGAATAAGATAACTTACGCCGTTAATATACTGCAACCAGCCAGGAACAACGCCAGTTTTAATATTTCCTGCCGCCTCCGCGCTTTTTAGCGAGCCTGCCGCCTCCAACATCTCCCGCGAACTTAAATCCGTATCAATCGCCTTAACTGCCACGCTCAATAGCTCCGGAATCTTAACCAGCATTGACGGTTCACTCAATTTATCCACGCAAGCCTTCATAAAAGCTTGCTGACGACGCACGCGACCAACATCGCCTTCCGAATCTCGATAACGAACAAATTCTATCGCCGTTTGCCCGTCTAAGTGCTGAAGTCCTTGCTTTAAGTCGATATAAAGTCCGCCGTCATCGTCCCAAGGGTCTTCGTAGTGCATATCGCGTTCAACATAAATATCTACGCCGCCCATCGCGTCAATTACCTCAGCAAATCGCGCTTTATTAATCGTAACGTAGTTATCAACCTCAATTCCAAGAAATTCTTCGACTGTTTTGCGTGCTAACTTCGCTCCACCGTATGCAAACGCCGCATTTACCTTTTGATAGCCGTGACGTTCGATATAAACCATAGTATCGCGCGGAATTGTCAGTAATGACGCTTTGTCCGCCGATAAATTTAAAATCATCAGCGTATCAGAGCGTCCAACATCATCTTTGCGTTCGTCGACGCCCATTAACATTATCGTCGTTGACTTGCGGAAGGTCGGTAATATTTTTTCAGGCGCAACTTTTTCCGTCAAGCCCTCTGTGATTCGTGTAAAGTCCGAATTAAATCCTAGATGCGTCAACGAGCCGACGATTATAAAAAAACAAAGTATAAATGACCAAAATAATTTCCGATTACGCATTTTGCATAAGAACTTGCGCCGCTTTTCTTCCAAACGTTCGCGCATTGTCTCACCTCCCTTCAATTAAAATCTAAGGGAAGTTTTAAACTTTGTCAAGTCAATATCTGATTTTATTTCTGGGTGTTTGCAGAGGAAATTTTGCTCGGCTTCGGGCGCGGCTATAAAATTCGTGAGCCTGCCGACTTTTACTAAACATTTGCGAATAATTTTGCTGTTCGGGTCGTTTATCGTCAAGCAAGCCTTTGAAACGACAGGTTCCCTGCCACGATTCGCGATAAAATTCAAATGTAACTCAACTTGCGGCTCATCTTCGCCCGTCGCGTAGTAAACGCCTAAATTTTCATCGGCGTAGGGATTTAAAACATTAAAAAGCACGTCCATTAACATTGATAAATCCATTTTCTTCGGATTGAATTCAATTT